>NZ_JYDF01000049.1:0-28219 GCF_003263525.1 Rahnella sp. NRRL B-41462
TCGCAGGGGGAGGAGCAGACCCACTCCCTGTCATCAGAGAGGGTGCTTCAAACTTTTATTCAGGACGTGGCTGAACCGGCGGTTTGACTTCCGGCGGGATCGGGCACACATAAGGGGTTTCAGCGGTCAGTTCCTGATGCGCCTGTTTGGCGGCTGCCATCAGTGCGCTGTCGGTCAGGGTGTCGATGGCGGTGGCGGCCATGATTTTGGCGACGTAAGCCAGCCCTTTATGCGCGGCAGGCATTTTCCCCTGCGCAGTGAGCTGCCACGAGTGACCCGGTGTCCCGATGGCGTAAGTCGGGACATGCGCCTGCACGGTCGGCATTTTCCAGCTGATATCACCGACGTCCGTTGAACCCAGCATCAGTTCGCCGGAGGTTTCCAGCGGGACAATGAATTCGCATAACGGTGAGGCGTCCTGCGGTTTTTTGAGGCCGATGCGGCGGTAGGCGCTTTGCAAATCCTGCGGGCTGAGCGTGGCCTGAATTTCAGCGGCAAAGGCTTTGTCAGCCGCGTCGAATTCCAGCGGACCGAGCAGTTCGAAGTTACGCTGCATGGCTTCTTCCAGCGGGCGGTTGCCCAGCAGGTTGGCCACGGCGCTCATGATGCTGATATCGACGGTGGTTTCGGTCATCAGCGCTGCGCCCTGTGCGACTTTTTTCACGCGCTCGTTGAGTTCAAACATGGCATGTACGTCGCGTGAACGGATGGCATAACGCACGGCGGCACGCGCCTGCACCACGTTCGGCGCGATGCCGCCGGAATCGAGCATCGCATAGTGAATGCGGGAATCCTGCGGTACGTGTTCGCGCAGGTAGTTAACGCCGACGTTCATTAGTTCAACGGCGTCCAGCGCACTGCGTCCAAGATGCGGCGAGGCGGCGGCGTGCGAGGAGCGGCCGTGGAAGACGAAATCCATGCGGGTATTGGCCAGCGATTCGGCGCGGGCAACTTCAGTAAAGGCATTCGGGTGCCAGGTGATGGCGATATCCACGCCGTCAAACGCCCCGGCGCGCGCCATAAAGGATTTGGCGGCGCCCCCTTCTTCCGCCGGACAGCCGTAATAGCGTACGCGCCCCGGCGTGCCGGTTTGTGCCAGCCAGTCTTTCAGCGCCGTAGCTGCCAGCATGGCGGCAGAACCCAGCAGATTGTGCCCGCAGCCATGCCCCTGACCGTTGCCCGGTAAAGGTTCAGGGCGGGCAATCCCGGCTACCTGGCTCAGCCCCGGCAGCGCATCGTATTCGCCGAGAATCGCAATGATCGGGCCGCCTTCACCGGCTTCGCCCATCACGGCCGTCGGAATGTCAGCGACATTTTCAGTGACGCGAAAACCCTGTTCTTTCAGCATCGCCGTGTGTTCGGCGACGGAACGGTATTCGGTATAGCAAATTTCCGGCATGCCCCAGACGCGATCGCTCAGGGCGGTGAACAGGGCTTTTTTGGCGTCGACCAGGCTCCAGACGGTTTCTTTATTCTGCGCAGATGCGTTATTCAACGGAGACTCCTTGTGCCAGTGGCTACGGTTTTATGAGGTCAGTGTGTCGGAGGAACCTGTTCAGAATGTGTGCAGAAAAGGCAAAGATCCAATGAGTCTTTCAGCTGACCCATTCCAAAACCGCATAGATATTTTGAGATATGCGAAAACAGAATAGTCAGCGTGACTCTCTGAATAGAAAGGAGAAATTACAGGTTGCGGGGAGCCTCACGCGGGAGCCTGGCGTGGAAAGGGAACATTTTTATCGCCGGAACCGGTCAGGCGACGGCGCGGGTCTGGTGCAACTGGCTGGCTTTATTCCACAGCCGTTCAGCCTGTGGTGTACGAAATTTTTCCAGCCGGTAAAGACGGATGCTGGCCTGAATATCCCAGCTTCGTTCTCCGGCGCGGATAAGCGAGCCGTTCGCCAGTTCCTCGCAGATCAGGCTGGTGGGCAACCACGACACGCCGCAGCCGGAAATGGTCATCGCTTTCAGGCCGCTGCACATCGGATTTTCATACACCGGCTTCAGCGGCAGCGGGCGCGACGCAAACAGGGCACTCAGCGCGTGGGCAAAAAAGGAGCGATTGCCGTAACTGAGATAAGGAAGCTGGACGCGGGTGCCGCCAAAGGGGCTCAGCGGGAACAGGGGTTTGCCGTCATCGTCTGGTGCACAGACGGCCAGCGCATTCTCTTTTCCCAGTTCGATATAGGGAAAGCGTTCGAGCTGTTTCATCAGCGGGACGGAATCATGGGCGTAGGTCAGCAGAAAATCCGTTTCGCCATCCAGCAGCAGGGAAATATTGCCGCTGAATGACGGCTGCTGATCGCACAAACGAATGTAGCCGTACTGATGCGACGGGTCGATCTGGTTGATCCAGTCGGGGAAAAAGGTCAGGGAGAGCGTATTGAGCGCGGCAAAATGCACGATGGCGTGCTTCTGCGCATGGCGCTCACGCAGGTCGCTGCGCAGTTGTGTCATGGAAAACACCAGATCTGCCGCAGTATGCAGGAAGTCCTGGCCTTCCGGCGTCAGGCGTATCGGGTAGGTTTTTCGGTCAAAAAGCGGCACGCCAAGCCATTCTTCCAGTTGCTTAATTCGTCGGCTCAGCGCGGACTGGGTGATGTTTCTTTCACTGGCGGCTCGCGTAAAGCTATAGCACTGAGACACACTGAGAAAATCTTCAAACCACTTCAGTTCCATCAGAAAACCTCTGGCGGGTAATAAGCCCGTAATAACAAGCAATAAATGCGCCAGAGTTTAAAAACTGCTTAACATATTAGTTTCAATCCATGTCCGCCCGCAACCCGGCTTATGCCGGAAAAACAGACAACATCAGTACGCTAAATCACCTGCACCACCAGCGTGCAATTGCGCTATTTTGGGGTATTTTGCGGGTGCCAGCGCAAACGCTTTCGCTGATGAGTCGACGCCGTTTGCTACACTTGTCAGCATTTTCCGCTGGTTTCCACCCCTATCTCAAAAATAACCGTTCATATATTCATCATTTAGCCAGAAATTTTTAGGGATTTAAAATGGGCGAAACCCCCAGGAATATTCTTTTACAAAGGGGATTGTCTGGTTATTCACTGCGCAAACTGAACATTCATCCTGATTTGGTTAACAAAATGTTTTTTTATGTTTGTTTGTTGTAACTCACAGTCTGTGTAAATGCCTGATGGTTATATTGACGTCAAGGAAAGGAGTTGCCAAATTGATAGCCCCAAGGAAGACCAGTGATTATTTCCGGTAAGATTTTGTAAAGACAGCTTTACAGATCGAAGGAAAAAAATGGCAGTTCACCATGCTCTGGTTGGACTTATTGCAGCACACGAGCAAACACAGTCACCCGCAAATAAAAATAAAGGGTGACGTGAGCTGTATACACAACACACACATCCACATCACCATTAATCGATGGAGCAGAAGCGATGACAATCTCTTTAGGTAAGTCGGGGCTACTGAAATTCAGTATGGGCCTGATTGCGCTGACCGTTGCGGCCAGTGTCCAGGCAAAAACGTTAGTGTATTGCTCTGAAGGTTCACCTGAAGGCTTCAACCCTCAGTTGTTCACCTCTGGCACCACGTATGACGCAAGCTCCGTGCCTATCTACAACCGTCTGGTTGAATTCAAGATCGGGACCACTGAAATCCAGCCGGGTCTGGCTGAGAAGTGGGACGTGTCTGCTGATGGCAAAACCTACACTTTCCATCTGCGCAAAGGCGTGAAGTGGCAGGACAACAAGGAATTCAAACCGACCCGTGATTTCAACGCGGACGACGTCGTGTATTCCTTCGAACGTCAGCTGGACAAAAATAACCCTTACCACGGCGTTTCCGGCGGCAGCTACGAATACTTCGAAGGCATGGGTATGGGCGATCTGATTAACAAGATCGTGAAAGTGGACGACAACACCGTACAGTTCGTGCTGAACCGCCCGGAGTCTCCGTTCCTGGCTGACCTCGCGATGGACTTCGCTTCCATCCTGTCTGCGGAATACGCTGACAACATGCTGAAAGCGAAAACCCCTGAGAAAGTCGACCTGGATCCGATCGGTACCGGTCCGTTCCAGCTTCTGCAATACCAGAAAGATTCACGCATTCTCTACAAAGCCTTCCCGGGCTACTGGGGCACCAAGCCGCAGATCGACCGTTTAGTCTTCTCCATCACGCCTGACGCTTCCGTGCGTTACGCGAAACTGCAGAAAAACGAATGCCAGGTGATGCCATACCCGAACCCGGCTGACATCGCGGCAATGAAGAAAGATAAATCCATCAACCTGATGCAACAGCCTGGCCTGAACGTAGGTTATCTGTCCTTCAACGTTGAGAAGAAACCACTGGATGAAGTGAAAGTGCGTCAGGCACTGACCATGGCTGTGAACAAAAAAGCCATCATCGATGCGGTTTATCAGGGTGCTGGCCAGCCGGCTAAAAACCTGATCCCACCAACCATGTGGGGCTACAACAAAGACGTTGTGGATTACGAATACAATCCTGAGAAAGCCAAAGAGCTGCTGAAAGAAGCCGGTCACGCAGACGGTTTCGCTATCGACCTGTGGGCGATGCCGGTACAGCGTCCGTACAACCCGAACGCACGCCGTATGGCTGAAATGATCCAGGCTGACTGGGCAAAAATTGGCGTGAAAGCCAACATCGTGACTTACGAGTGGGGCGAATACCTCAAGCGTGCTAAGAACGGTGAGCACCAGTCTGTGATGATGGGCTGGACCGGCGACAATGGGGATCCGGATAACTTCTTCGCTACCCTGTTCAGCTGTGCAGCGGCGAAAGACGGTTCCAACTACTCCCGCTGGTGCTACAAGCCGTTTGAAGATTTGATCCAGCCAGCCCGTGCTGAATCTGATCACGCCAAACGTGCCGCGCTGTATCAGCAGGCTCAGGTTGTGATGCATGACCAGGCACCTGCGCTGATCATCGCTCACTCCACCGTATACGAACCTGTTCGCAAAGAAGTCAAAGGGTATGTCGTCGATCCGCTCGGCAAACACCACTTCGAAAACGTCTCAATGGAGTAATTGACTACTGAGCGCACAGGGAGCTGCGTTGTGCGGTGCTCGCAATTTTCGCCTACCTAATGGTATGTCTCAATTGCTCTGCTCCTCCGCCTTGCTCGCTGAGCGCTCACTACGTCTTTTAGTTCAGCGATATAAAGTTTTGTGAGCTATCAATAAGCCCGGCGAGCTACGGTTCGCCGGGCATTTTATACAGAGAGTACGGGATATGTTGCAGTTCATACTCCGACGTCTGGGGTTAGTTATCCCAACGTTTATCGGCATTACTTTGCTGACTTTTGCCTTCGTACACATGATACCAGGCGACCCGGTCACCATCATGGCAGGCGAACGCGGTGTTTCCCCCGAACGTCACGCCCAGCTGATGGCAGATATGGGGCTCGACAAGCCTCTTTACCAACAATACTTCCACTACGTGAACGGTGTGCTGCACGGCGACCTGGGCACGTCCTTAAAAAGCCGCACCCCTGTCTGGCAGGAATTCGTACCGCGCTTCAAAGCAACACTGGAACTGGGCATCTGCGCGATGATCTTCGCGATCATTGTCGGTATTCCGGTGGGTGTGCTGGCGGCGGTAAAACGGGGATCGATATTCGACCACACGGCTGTGGGGATCTCGCTGACCGGCTATTCGATGCCGATATTCTGGTGGGGGATCATGCTGGTGATGCTGGTCTCGGTGCAGCTTAATCTGACGCCCGTATCGGGGCGAATAAGCGATACCGTCTTCCTGGATGACAGCCTGCCGCTGACCGGCTTTATGCTGATCGACACGTTGTTTTGGGGCGAACCGGGTGATTTCGTGGATGCCGTGATGCACATGATTTTACCGGCCATCGTACTGGGCACCATTCCGCTGGCGGTGATTGTGCGTATGACCCGTTCTTCCATGCTGGAAGTGCTGGGCGAAGACTACATCCGTACCGCGCGCGCCAAAGGCGTCAGCCGTATGCGGGTGATTGTCATCCACGCGCTGCGCAATGCGCTGTTGCCGGTGGTGACCATCATTGGTTTGCAGGTCGGTACGCTGCTCGGCGGTGCCATCCTGACCGAAACCATCTTCTCCTGGCCGGGACTCGGCCGGTGGCTGATCGACGCACTCCAGCGCCGCGACTATCCGGTCGTGCAGGGCGGGGTGTTGCTGGTCGCTACTCTGATCATCGTGGTTAACCTGCTGGTAGATGTGCTCTACGGCGTGGTCAACCCGCGTATTCGCCACAAGAAATAAGGGGCGCACAATGTCTCAAACCACTGAGCCGGTCGCTAACGAGTTAGTGACGGCTGCGCCAGTGCCGATGCCGCCTTTGCGCGAATTCTGGCATTACTTCAAGCGTAACAAAGGGGCCGTTGTCGGCCTGGCTTACATCATTATCATGCTGGTCATTGCGATTGGTGCGAACGTGATTGCACCACATCTGCCTGCCGAACAGTTCCGTGACGCGCTGTTGCGCCCGCCTGTCTGGATGGAAGGCGGGAGCTGGAAATTCCTGCTGGGCACCGACGACGTCGGCCGCGATATTCTGTCGCGTCTGATGTACGGCGCGCGTTTATCGCTGCTGGTCGGTTGCCTGGTCGTCGTACTGTCGCTGATCCTCGGCGTGGTGTTCGGTCTGTTTGCCGGTTACTACGGCGGTGTGGTTGACGCCATCATCATGCGTGTGGTCGATATCATGCTGGCCCTGCCAAGCCTGTTGCTGGCACTGGTGCTGGTGGCAATTTTTGGCCCATCGATTGTTAACGCCTCGCTGGCGCTGACCTTCGTGGCCTTACCGCACTATGTCCGCTTAACCCGTGCTGCGGTGCTGGTGGAAGTGAACCGCGACTACGTCACTGCGTCGCGCGTGGCCGGTGCCGGTTCTGCCCGTCAGATGTTCATCAATATTTTACCTAACTGCTTAGCGCCGCTGATCGTTCAGGCATCGCTCGGCTTCTCCAACGCCATCCTTGATATGGCAGCGTTGGGCTTCCTCGGTATGGGCGCACAGCCGCCAACGCCGGAGTGGGGCACCATGCTGTCGGACGTCTTACAGTTTGCTCAAAGTGCCTGGTGGGTCGTGACCTTCCCCGGCGTGATCATTCTGCTGACGGTGCTGGCATTTAACCTGATGGGTGATGGCCTGCGTGATGCCCTCGACCCTAAACTTAAGCAGTAAGGGGTTGGAGATGGAAACAACATTAACGAATGATGTTCAGGTCGGCAAAACGTTGCTGAACGTGGATAAACTCTCCGTTCACTTTGGTGACGAAGGGACGCCGTTCCGCGCCGTAGACCGTATCAGTTACAGCGTGAAACAGGGCGAAGTGGTCGGGATTGTCGGTGAATCCGGCTCCGGTAAATCAGTCAGTTCACTGGCGCTGATGGGGCTGATCGACTTCCCCGGTAAAGTGATGGCTGAAAAACTCGAGTTTGGTGGCCGTAATCTGCAGGGCATCAGCGAAAAAGAACGCCGCCAGATTGTCGGTGCCGAAGTCGCGATGATTTTCCAGGATCCGATGACCAGCCTGAACCCGTGTTACACCGTCGGTTTCCAGATTATGGAAGCCATCAAGGTGCATCAGGGCGGCAACAAAAAGACCCGTCGTCAGCGCACCATCGATTTGCTGAATCTGGTGGGTATTCCGGATCCGGCTTCGCGTCTCGATGTCTATCCGCATCAGCTTTCCGGCGGGATGAGTCAGCGCGTGATGATCGCAATGGCGATTGCCTGTCGCCCGAAATTACTGATCGCCGATGAGCCAACCACCGCGCTCGACGTGACCATTCAGGCGCAGATTATTGAACTGCTGCTCGATCTGCAACAACGCGAAAACATGGCGCTGATGCTGATCACCCATGACCTGGCACTGGTGGCCGAAGCCGCGCAGCACATTATTGTGATGTATGCCGGACAGGTAGTGGAATCGGCAAAAGCCACGGAAATCTTCCGTGCGCCACGCCATCCGTATACGCAGGCGCTGCTGCGCTCATTGCCGGAATTCGCCGCAGATAAAGCGCGTCTGCAATCCTTGCCGGGCGTGGTGCCGGGTAAATATGACCGTCCTAACGGCTGTCTGCTGAATCCGCGTTGCCCGTATGCAACCGATCTTTGCCGTAAAGAAGAACCTGCGCTGCGTGACCTCGCGAACGGGCGTCAGTCGAAGTGCCATTATCCGCTGGATGATGCCGGGAGACCTACTTATGAGTCCTGATAACACCCAACCGCAGCCGCTGTTGCACGCGATTGACCTGAAAAAACATTACCCGGTGAAGAAGGGCATCTTCGGCCAGGAACGCACGGTGAAAGCGCTCGACGGCGTGTCGTTTACCCTCGAACGCGGTAAAACGCTGGCGGTGGTCGGGGAGTCCGGTTGTGGTAAATCCACGCTGGGCCGCCTGCTGACCATGATTGAAGTGCCGACCGGCGGTGAGCTGTATTACCGTGGTCAGGATTTGCTGAAACCTGACGCAACCGCTGAAAAGCTGCGCCGTCAGAAGATCCAAATCGTGTTCCAGAATCCTTACGGATCGCTCAACCCGCGTAAGAAAGTCGGGCAGATCCTCGAAGAGCCCTTGCTGATCAACACCAAACTTAGCCGCGAAGAACGTCGCGAAAAAGCCCTGGCGATGATGGCGAAAGTCGGCCTGAAAACCGAGCATTACGACCGCTATCCGCACATGTTCTCCGGCGGCCAGCGTCAGCGTATTGCTATCGCCCGCGGTCTGATGCTGGATCCGGACGTGGTGATCGCCGATGAACCGGTCTCCGCGCTCGACGTTTCCGTGCGTGCGCAGGTACTGAACCTGATGATGGATTTGCAGCAGGATTTAGGGCTGTCGTACGTCTTCATCTCCCACGACTTGTCCGTGGTGGAACACATCGCTGACGAAGTGATGGTGATGTATCTGGGACGCTGCGTGGAGAAGGGGCCGAAAGACGCCATCTTCAGCAATCCGCGCCATCCATACACGCAGGCGCTGTTGTCCGCGACGCCGCGTCTGAACCCGGACGAACGCCGTGAACGCATCAAACTGACCGGCGAGCTGCCAAGCCCGCTGAATCCGCCAGCCGGTTGCGCGTTCAACGCCCGCTGCCGCCGTGCGTTCGGCACCTGCAAACAGTTCCAGCCGCAGTTGAAACAGTACGGCGATCAGCTCGTCGCCTGCTTCGCTGTCGATCAGGATGAAACCGGTACGACGCAGACGGTCGCCGTAAATCAGTAATCCCCCGCCGTTATAACGAAGCCCGCGAAAGCGGGCTTTTTTCTGGGTAATATTTAGTCAGAAGCAAATCTGATAAGGCGCCTATAATCGCCATTGTCGGCTTCTCTCAGAGCGAGAATGTATTCAGCGCGATGTGCATCTGGTGAAACGAGTTCGCCTGCTGATATCCCCCAGGGAAAGAACCCCCTTCCAAGCGCGCGACGAAGCACGTCGCAAAATATCCGGGAATGCCTTCCATTCCCATTGGGAAAAGGGTGGATCCATACAATGTCTCTGTGAAGTCTCAGGCAGATTTCATCGGGTGGGTAAGTTTCGTTTTCAATCCAGAAAATTGCATTATCGAGAGTATCTCTGACACGCATTGAGATCATATAAGGCGGCGTATTCCCGATGTTTACTTCTCTGCGTCTGAGTTGCCCCGCCCATTCCCACGTTTTATTGAACATGTTGCGGTGTAATCGAAGACAGAAATCGACAGTTAAGATCTCTGTGTAAATCAGCTTCTGACGGCTGAGATGCGCTAATGCCTGCTGTATGTTCGTTTTTTCAAATTGATTCAGGTCTTCCCGGGTAAAGATGTAGTCGGGAATTAAACCGGCCAGATCGTCAGGGCTAAGTTCCGTTGCCCCTTCAGGAAGGCCATTATTGATGGTTTCGCTCATTTTTCATCCCAGAAATCCCGAGGCCATTTTTGTAATAGGTCGCTTTTAAGCTTGTCTTGTGTCGATTCTTGGAACGCTGATGATGTGGATTGCTGTTCCAGTGACATATGAATTTCAGTGTACTGATTAAGGAATTTCGCTTTTTTCCCGGCCTGCTGCTCTCTTAGTTCTTGCAGCGTTCGCCCTTGCTTTGGCTGCAAAAAGTATACAAGCTCACAATCCAAGCCCTCAGCGATTTTTTCCAGTGTATTCAGCGTTAGCGACCCTTCAATTTCACCTTTTTCTATCAGCGAAATGCGCGACTGACTTAAACCACATCGTTCGGCAAGGGAGCGGGTGCTCATACCCAGCGCGCTTCTGAGAAGTTGTATCCATCCTTTTTTTGGGCGCTTGGCTTTGCGTCGAGGTTTCATTTCATTGAGAAGGTTGTCTACCTGTTTGATTTTTAATTCTTTATCCCACATAGAGAAACCTTTTAATTGCATATTTACAATAGATTTATTGATTTTCAATATTAAATATACAATCAAATTTGGATAAATCAATTGTATATATACAATCATTTTAGAATTAATCGATTGTATATATGCAATCGATTACAACAAAAAAGGCCAGTCAGCATCCACTGACTGGCCTTACTATTTCAGAGTACGCTTACCCTTTATGACTTGCCCACCAGCTCAGCAGTTGCAGGGTGGAAGAGTAGTAATCGTCTTTCGGTGCCAGGTTCGGGCTGATGGCGCCAGCGTTGGCCATGGTGAAATCGCGCACGGCTAATAATCCCGGTGACATGTTGTAGCCCGCTTTGGTGCCGGTCATGACATCAATCCAGGCGGGTGTGGCGTCGCGTGGGGATTTTTGCCACCACAGAATAAACGGTGCCAGTTGCGGGCTGCCGGGATGCGCCCAGCCGAGATACAGCGGGATACGCACGGCATCGTAACTGAAACGCGTTGGCCAGCGGCTGGCCGGTTTCAGGGTGCCATCGGCCTGCATATCCACCCAGTCCGTCGGTAAGCGGAAATCGCCAAACGCCATTTTACTGAGCATCGCGGTGCTGCTTTCATCCAGATCTTTCCAGACTTTCAAATGGCTGTGCGCATAAAATGCCTGCCAGGCCGGGAAGATGAAATAGGACGGATTGACGGTTACGTTGCTGGTCTGATTGAAACCCTTCACGCCCGGCAGCATCACTTTGTAACCGGCGTAATCAATCACATTGTATTTGATCAGCGCCGTCTGCAATTTTTCAGAGGCTTTGGTGTAACGGCTGTCGTTCCACTTATCACCCGCCAGCAACAGCGCCCAGGCCATCAGCGTATCGCCATCAGAGGCGTTGTTGATATCTGCCACATGCGGAGTGCTGTTCGGGTCATACCGCCATGAATACAGGCCGATATCTTTGCGATAGAGCGTCGTGTTTGCCCACTGCCACAGCTTGTCGAACGTCGCCTGATCGTCATTGAACACCGCGAGCAGCATACTGAAACCCTGACCTTCGGTGTGACTGACGTTTTTATTGGCGGTATCAATGATTCGTCCATCTGGCATCAGAAAGCGACTTTTATACGCAGACCAGCCAGCATCCTGAGCCATTACAGCGGAACTGAAAAACGCGAAAATAAGGCCGAACCACAGCACCAGGCTGTAGCGCCGAAATAACGACATAGAGATTCCTTACAAACCATTTTGATAACGGAAAACGAATGCGCCTTCCGGTGTGCTTTCCTGCCAGCGCAGCGGAACATAGGGTTGCCCGCCTTGTGATAACAACCACTCAGCATACAGTCCTTCAAACAGGGCGATGAGCGCAATAGGCCACAACGCATCATCCTGCCCTTGCGGTGATGCCGGCCAGGCAATGTGCACCAGCGCCAGTTGTTGCGAAGTCGCTTCCAGCTTCACGACACCCCAGTCAAAACGGCTGAGAATATGATTGATATTGTCTTCCAGTTCGCCAAGGGTCGCAGAGGCGGGAAGCGGATGCTGGCGTGCCAGGTTATTGCCCATCAGGGTCAGAAAGCGGCGGCCATCTTCGTCATCGGCGGACGCCAGAATACCTGAAAATAGCACCTGTACCAGGCTTTGCCAGCCGGGTGTGGTGTGGCGCTGGCGGTAATATTCCTGCGCGACCTGGGTATAGTTATGTTCTTGCATGGTTTTATTTCACCGCGATTAATTTTGGCCCATCAGATAACGGAAGTAGACCTGCGCTTTACTTTCGTTGTAATCGCCGAAAGTATCGTAGCCAACCTGTCCGCCAATCTGCATGCTTTTGTTCAGATGATAGTTGCCGCCGACGCCCGCATTCCAGCCGATGCCATTTTGCGTTTTACCGCTGTAATAAGCTTCTGTGCCGTAGCCCTCAGCCACCAGATCTTCCAGTTGTTTCTGCAGGTCCGGGTTATTCGGGAAGTAGGCGCTCTTATCCTGCGAATAAGACTGATAGCCCACCGCGCCGGACAGTTTCAGATCCCAGTCGTCATATTTCTGGGTGTATTCCACCGGGAAGGAGACGCTGACATAGTTTTGCGGGCTGAAGTAACCGCCCTGACCGAAGCTGTAATAGCTGAGGTTTTTGTCGAAATCCATGTAACCGACGTTGATGCCGGTTTTCAGTTCACGATCGTCATAACGGAACGGACGTACATACAGACCGGCATTGGCGTTCACCGATTTGTTGCTCTTCACGTTGTTACCCAGATAGCTGTAATAACCCGCTTCGGCGTAAAAACCAGCGTCGCCATCGTCGTACGACAGATTGACGCTGCCGCCGTTTTTAGTGACCTGACCCCATTCCTTGCCGCTGTAATTATCTTTGGTGCCGACGTAGGACAGAATACTGTCAGTGACAGCACGACGCTCAGCCGTCACGCGCAGGGTGGTGAAGTCAGTCAGTTTCGGTGCCCATTGCACGCCACCGACCAGCGAGTTCAGATCCTGCCCGAGCGGCGTACTGCCGATATCGGCTTTATAGCTGTCACCGGTCAGCGCAGCGTTCACTTCTACGCCGGTTGCGCTTTGATTGCCTGCGGCTGGCGCTGCGTAAGTCGTTGGATCCGTACCCGTAATGGTGTTGTAGGCCACGCATTGATCGGAGGTTGCGTTAGCTGACGTACAGTTGGTGCTGGAATTCGCCGCTGCAGCCGCCTGCAATTTCGCAAAGGTGCTGTAGCTGGCGATATCCAGACCGGCCGCTGCGGCTGCGGCAGCCACATCTTTCTGCGCCGACTGTGCTGCAGCCAGTGCGCCCTGACCGAAGCGGGAATTGCCGGTACCGGACGGGCTGCCTGCGCTGAGAGAAACCGGCGTGACGCCAATACTCAGACGGGACGTATCAAACGGCACGAAGGCAAAGGTCATCGGTGCTTTAGCTTCGGTCAGCTGGCTGAGACCGCTTTCGCCGTCACGGCCACGGATCGACATATCACCCTGCGCCCAGGTCGCGGTCTTGCCCTGCAACTCGTCGAGCATGTCGTCGATCTGTTTTTCCGTGGCATTACGCTGTGTGACCGCTGTCGGTTCGGTCGTTGCCGCCGGAATATTTCCCGGCGTGGAAACCTGATCTGATACCTGCCACGGCAATACGGCACCGTAAGAAGATTGTGTCGCCGGTCGTGAGGCGGAGGTGCGTGTTGAGCGGTTGATGAACGGGTTGTCGCTGATCTGCAATCCGGCCACCTGCGCCTGACTGTCTGTGCCTTCCAGCCCGATCATCTTGCCCTTCGCAGAACGCAGTAACGCCAGCGCCTGCTGATGATCGCCCTGTGCTTCGGCGACGCGCGCTTCGAGTAACAGACGGTCCGGCGTACGCGGTCCGCGCAGGCCTTCCATCAGCGTTTTAGCACGCTGGTTATCGCCTTCGCCCAGCGCAACGTTAATCGCACCGACGCGTGCATCCTGTGTCGGTGTGTCGTTGCTCATCAGGTAGTTATAGACCTGACCGGCTTGCTTATTGAGTTTTCCGGACTGATACAGGCGCGCCATCGCCAGCATCAGGTCGCGGTTTTGCGGATCAGCCTGCAACGCGACGACCAGTTTGTCGTAGGCCGCTGCGTACTGACCCTGTTCGCGCAACTGGTCAGCCTGGGTGATCACGAAACCGTTACGCAGGCTCGCCAGCGCTGTCGGTGACGTGCCGGACTGGATTTGTGGATTTTGCAGGAAGGCTTGCGCCTCATTGCTCAGACCGGCCTGATTCAGCACGCTGACCTGATCGGCGTAATCCCCGGCATTGCCGTTGACGCCCTGACGCATATTCTGGCGAACCAGTTGCACCGCCAGCGGAAGCTGACCGGCCGCCGCCAGGTTTTTCGCCAGCGCGCCGACATCCGCAGGCGCGGCTGGCGGATTCTGTGCCAGCGCACGCAAGGTGTTAGACGCAGCGGCGGCATTGCCCTGTTGCAGATAGCTTTCGGCATCGGCCATTTGCGCATTGAAGTTGGCGCGCTGCGCCAGTTCACGCATCCCCTGATTCTGACTGCTGCGCGGAATACGCGAGAGCAGGGCGTTGGCGGTTGACCAGTTTTTGGTTTCTGACGCGAACAGGGCCGCGGCGTACAGATCGGCAGAAGAGGCACCCGGACGCGCAGACGGCGCCATGATTGACTGTGCCTGCGCGGTTTGCCCCTGCGATTGCAGGATGCGCGCCATATCCAGTTTCACCCAGACATTTGACGGCTGACGTTCCCGTGCCTGCTGAAGAATATTCAGTGCGCGCTGCGGATCGTTGTTCGCTACGGCCTGGGCGGCCTGACGGCGCATTGGCTCGATAACATCCGCCACGGTCGGCGGGTTCATTTTGGCCTGAATCCCGGCTGGCAGCGTTTTCAGCACCTGACTGGCTTCGGCGGTTTTGTTCTGCTGACGCAGCACGTAATACAACCCGGCGCGGGCATCGGCATTATCGCCCAGCGCGCTGTATTGTTGCTCAGCCCCGGCCAGATCGCCTTTGCGGCGCAGAATATCCGCACGCAACAGGCTGGCTGACTGACCTTTCTCACCACCGACCTGCGTCAGCGGAGTGACGGCAGCCAGTGCGGCGTCGTAACTGCCGGAGCCGGCGGCGTCTTTGGCTTTCGCCAGTTGGGCGTAAAACGCGGAATCCTGTGCCTGATTGCTCAGCTGGGTGCTGTTCGGGCCGCCCTGTGCGGCAGCTTTGCTCAGATACTGTGACGCCTGCTCAAAGTTACCGCTGCGCTGCGCGATATAACCGAGACCGGCCAGTGCATCGGCGTCATTCGGGTTATCGGCCAGCACGCTTTCAAACTTAGCTTTCGCGCTGTTGACGTCGCCGCTGTTCAGTGCCGTGAAGCCCTGACCTTTCGCCGCGCCGCCGATGTTTTTCTGGAAGTATGTCATCACGCCGGTGTCGTTCGGGTGACGCGCCTGATAGCCCTGATAAAAATCACGGTCAGCTTCCTGCGGCGTCATCCACAATAATGCCTGACGTAATGAGCGGTCGGCTTCGGTGCTGGAACCGGCCATCGTGCTCAGTAATTTTATACCGTCGCGGCGGGTGGATTCCTGATACGTCAGCACCTTACCCAGACCAAGGCGCGCCTGTGTGTCGTCAGGACGCGAGGCGACACGCTGTTGTAACCCGGCAATGGCCTGCGGCTGGAGCGACTTGTCGCCCGCCATCGTCAGATAGTATTCGGTCGCCAGGCTGTCGAGTGGCTGGTTGCCGTTAAAGATCGTGCGGTACGCCGAAAGCGCACCGCTGACGTTGCCCTGCGCGGCCATCTGGCGGGCAGAAGCCAGCTGAGCCGGCGGGATTGACTGCATGGCTTTGGCGCTGTTGAGCGATGTCAGACGCGGATCGTCCGGCGAGGCAGCGGCCAGTTTTTCGCGCCACTGACTGGCTGCGGTTTTATCGCCACTTTGCATGGAATACAGCGACATCAGGTACAGCGCCTGCGCATTGTCTGGCTCAACCAGCAGCACTTTCTGTAAGGCGTCTTTCGCCAGGTCGTCATGGGCGCGTTCATGCCAGTAAGCGGCCTGATCAAACAACGCCTTCATGGCAGGATTGGTGGTATCCGCTGCAAAGGTGGTGGCACTAAAACTCGCTACTCCGGCGATCCCTACCAGATAAATAGCCCTGATCACCGCCAGGGACAGTTTATGTTTCTTCATTTTCCAGCTCCGGTAATCGCCAGAGAGTCGCCGCCCGAAATCGGGGCGATCTTCATTGTTTTTGTTTTAAAGCCGATGCTTTTCATTTCTGACCCAGACGTTTGGCCGCGTGACGACGCAGGACAACGAACAGGCTCAGGCCAACCACCAGCGAAAGCAGGGTCGCAATCAACGACAGGATCACGATGTGTTTGCTGGCATACCAGAGCACCATCATGTACCACGGCATTTGCCCGGTCGGGAATTGCTGACCCACTGAGAAGCTGCGGATGCCATTTTCATCGGTAATAATCGCCAGATCGCCGCGCACGTTGGCGTTGATTTTGGGTGATTTCAAATCGTTATGGATTTTCAGCAACTGCTGATCGTCTGTACCGGTTGCCAGCACGACCACATGGTCGGCAGACCAGCGCGAACGGTAGCTGACGAAGCCACGCCATGCGCCGGTTGAGGACAGATAACGGTCTGCATCGACCGGCTGGCGGTACCAGTCACCGGTCAGCCAGGCGACAACGCGCTGCATTTCGGTCGGCGTTTTTACGCCCATTGAGCCACCGTTGATGCTGAAAGGAGAGTCCGCAAGTAACTGCTGGTTGAATGGCGTGTCGCCCAGCGTGGTGACGGCCAGAATATCGCGGTCAAACAGCGGGTTATTTTGTTCATCACCGTTCAGGCCGAAGGCCACCTGCACATGATTCACCGGCATGCCTGTGGCTTTACCGGCGCGTGAGGCCAGGTTCAGCAGGGTGTGGATTTCATCCGCTGTCGGCGTTTGCGGCAACAGCATCAGGGTGTCGGAGAAATCAGCCAGTTTGGAGTACGGATAAGACGCGCCGACGAAATACGACAGGTTCGGCAACTGGGCGAAGTGGTAGCTTCCGCTCAGATCGATGAAAGATTTTGGATCGATACGGCTCTTAATATTGTCGCTGGTCAGAATGCTGCACGGCGCATCTTTTTTCGGCTTGATGTCGAAATAGAATTGCAACTGGTTGTCGCCGTAAATCAGGTAGGGCGCGAGTTGCAGCGTGTAGCGTTCCTGACGGCTGTCACCGCCCAGGCGACGCCAGATATTTTCCACCAGACCCACTTTGTTGACGGTCAGGCTGCGCAGGAAGTTGCTGTTGATGGAGACGTTGAGTCTTGAACTGTCTTCATCAATCCAGTTTTCGGTGGGGAAACGGTAATCAATGCGCACCGGAATATTGTGTCCGTCCCACATGAACAGATCTGGCGCAGCGCGGAAGGCGACCTGAATGCCGTCGTGATAAATGCCGTTTGAAATCAGCGAATCTTGATCTTTACCCGCCAGTTCACCCAGCGTCACCGGCCGTGAGGTGTCAATCCAGCGCGGCGCGTCATACGGTTTGCTGGACGGAATGGTTTGCTGGGCCACATCCAGATGGTCGGTGTTGTTCGGCATCCCGCCACTGATCAGGCGATACGCAGCCTGACGCAGTTGGTTATCGTCATTACCGAGTACCAGCAGCAGCTTGTAAACCGGATTGATCGGGTTATCGATAATCTGAATCGATGCGCCGTTGCTCGCCGGCAACGTCAGTGAACCGATTTTATCCCCCGGCTTGCCGAACAGAATGCCATCCTGATCCGGCAAATCATTCAGGATGACCGGGAAATCGACGCTGCGATAATCGGACAACATGCCGAGATAAGACGAGACCATCGCCGCAGCGCTGATATCGCCCGGTTTCATGGCAGCAGAGAAGCCCATGGTGATTTTGGACTCCTGCATCTGCAGGCCATCAAAGAACGGACGCGGGAAGTTACCCAGATTACGGCCAATATTCAGTTGCTGACCTTCCAGCCCGATGCTGGTGGTGGGCAAAATAGTGACCCAATATTTATCCGACTGATCTTTCTCGCAGGTCATGGTGTTGCTGTCATGCACGCGGAAGCTCAGGTTGTTGTTGGATACCACCATGGCTGCCGGAATATCGAGATCGTAAACATCGCCGCCGTTGCTGCTCTGATTCAGCGGCAGGTTACCCAGCGGCTGGCCGTTGAGCATCAGTTCGAGTGTGGTATCGCGGGCAATCAGCGCCGGAGAAATTTTCAGTGCCAGCGACAGGTGCGCGTTGGTCACTACTTCATCGGCAGGCAGGGTGAAAATGATACCGGACTGCAACTGGCCGCCGCTGAGCGTCAGCCCGTTTGGCTGGCCCATTTCGGCAACGGTGACGTTGCTGGTCACCGGCTGAACCAGCGGCATTACCGGCGCAGGGGCAGCGGAAGGATCGGCAGTTACATCAGGCATCGCGGGGCTGTTATTCACCGGCGTGGTATCCGTCTGTGGTGCATCTGCGGCCGGGGCTGGCGTTGTGTCACCGGCTGGCGCCGTTTCACCCGGCATCGGCATGACCGGCGGTAGCCATGACGGCGCGGCTGGCAGGCTGGTTGCCGGATCAACGGCCGGTGCCGGCGCGTCTTCCGCCTGTGACAACGGCAGACTGCTGAACGTCAGCAACAAACCGGTGGTGATTTTTCTGAACAGGGATGCGCCCCGTGCAGCCAATAAACGGCGCTTACTCATGAGGTTATAAGGTCGGTTCATGCTGCTTCACTCTTGCTGGTGGCGTCAGCGGGTTTATTTTTAGCACGGCGTTCCTTCCACGTGTTATAGAACAACTCGAACACGCAACGGATGATGCTTACCAGCGATCTGAACGGATTATCCGGCGGGTATTCTTCGCCAATCCAGGCGTCAGCACGGCATAAGACCACGCGAACCAGCTCGCGGCGTTTCGATAACGGCAGGTTTTCAAATTGCAGACGCAACCGCTCTTTGTCTCCGCTGATTTGCGTCACCGGGAAACTTTCCGCGCCGGAAGACAGCTGAATTTCTACTTCTTCAATTTCTTCATCCAGATAGCGCACGTCCGGCGTCACCAGTTGCACACCGCCCATCGACATATCGATAGTGGTGGTGCGCAGTGAAATACCATTGGCGTAATGAATAATCGCCGGGATGGCCACATCGATACGGATAGTTTTACGCACCTGACGGGTTTCTTTCGCTACTGCAATCGCTGCCAGCAAAATCAGCACACTGAAACTGCCCCACGCGATATTCAGCGCAATAACGTTTGGGTCGATGGCAAAGTAATTGTGGAAGATGGCGCGCACGATGCCGTAACCGATGCCGATAATCATCAGGATGGCGACAATCAGGTGAGGTTTGACGATGTTGAAGTCGAAGAAACCGACGTCCAGCAAACCGCCTTTATCCGTCACGTTAAACTTGCCGCGTTTGGGTGCGAACATTGTCACCAGCGTGGGCAGGATCAGGTGGAAGGCCATCACGGTCTCGTAAATCTCACCCCAGAAGGTGTAGCGGAAACGCCCGTTCATGCGGGAGTTGATGTACAGCGACATCACCAGGTGCGGCAGCGCGTAAGCAAAAATCAGGCTGGCGGACGAGGAAATAATGTTCAGGTTGAACAGCAGGAAAGCCAGCGGTGCGGTCAGGAACACCACACGCGGCAGACCAAACTGGAAGTGCAGCATGGCGTTCAGGTAGCACAGGCGTTGCTGCCATTTCAGACCGCGGCCGAGCAGCGGATTATCCACCCGAAAAATTTGCGTCATGCCGCGCGCCCAGCGGGTACGCTGAATGACGTGCAGACCCAGACGTTCGGTCGCCAGACCGGCGGCCAGCGGGATATCCAGAAACGCGGTATTCCAGCCACGACGCTGCATTTTCAGCGCGGAGTGTGCATCTTCGGTAACCGTTTCAACCGCAAAACCCCCCACTTCTTCCAGGGCCACACGGCGGATAACCGCACAGGAGCCGCAGAAGAACGTCGCATTCCAGTTGTCGTTACCTTGCTGAACCGGGCCGTAGAACAGGGCACCTTCGTTGGGCATGGTGCGGCCCGCAGACAAGTTACGTTCAAACGGGTCAGGTGAATAGAAGTAGTGCGGTGTCTGGATCAGCGCCAGACGCGGGTCTTTCAGGAAGCTGCCGACCGTCGCCTGCAGGAACGCGCGGGTGGCCACGTGGTCACAGTCGAATACGCAAATCAGCTCGCCTTTGGTGAGTTTCATTGCATGGTTCAGGTTGCCGGCTTTGGCATGGGAGTTGTCGTTACGGGTGATATATCCCACGCCGGCGTCAGCGGAGAACACCGCAAATTCGTCCCGTTTACCGTCATCCAGAACATAAATTTTGATTTTATCTTTCGGATAATCGATGCACTGCGCCGCCAGCACGGTGTCACGTACTACGTCGAGACTTTCGTTATAAGACGGAATATACACATCGACGGTTGGCCACAGCGTGGTGTCATCCGGCAAAGGTTCGATGGTGCGTTTTAATGGCCAGGTGGTTTGCAGATAGCCCAGCAACAAAATTAGCCAGACATACAGTTCGGCAAGGAATAAGCCGATCCCTAAAATAGCTTCTATTGTTGAATTAAAATGCAGCGTTTCCGTCGCACGCCAGTAAATATAACGCGTCGACATCATGACGGACATGATGACCATCACCACGCTAATCCGTCGGCTTTTACTGATGCCAAGCAGGAATAACAGACCGATGCTGATCAGGCCAAAAATGTACTGCTTCTGGCTGTCCATCGGGGTAATGATGATGACTGCTGCCACCGGCAGCAGCAGAAGTACAAGAAGAGAAAACAGGAATTTATTCATCGCTTTTGGGGTCGCTGTTAACAGTGATAGCTAATAACTGCCAGATTTAGGCGCGGCGTGTAATTCACCATCACCGACTTTAATCCCTAAAATGGCGGCGACTTTTTTGCTGATCAGTTCAATATCAAATGCCGAAGCCGATACCGGACTGAAATCAATAATAGAGCGCTGCGAGGCATTGGCCTCTGGCACACATTCATCCCTGTGGATTGTGCCTAATAATCTTTCATTTAAACGCTGTTCGAAAAATTGGGTGACGTCGCGGCTTAATGTCCGGCGGGTGTCACTTTGGTTAACAACATAATATTCACCCAACTTGTTATTCAAAGGGGTGCCAATTAATTTGTTTTTTTCCATTAAGGGTAATAAAGATAATGATGCGGTATCGGCCAGCATCACCACCACATGTAAATCAGCAATGGCCTGAACGGCTTTTAATGCCGGACTCGGGCCGGGAGGGAAATCCGCGATAATAATTAATCCCGGATAATTCAGGACGGTATTTAATCCGCGCTGTAAAAAATGCGGATCGCTGGCAAGCTGATGTTCGAATTCCAGCCGCTGATCTTCCGTCACTTCGCCGTAAGGTAAGACAAACGTATTGGAACCTGCTTTCAGGATGAACTGGCTCCAGTCGGATTCATTACCCGAACCGGCGACAAAACCGCGGGTATCGGCAATAGGTACACCGAAATGAAGGCGAAGGGCGTTCTGCACATCAAAATCGATGACCAGCACTTTACTGCCACTGCGGGCAAGCGAATAGGCCAGGTTGGAGGCCACCGTGGTTTTTCCTACCCCACCTTTCGGTGAACAAACGCAAACTAACGGCATGAGGCAATCATCTCTAACAGGGGTTGAAGCGGTGTGTCGCGATGTAAATAAGCGCTGGCAGGCTGCGGCGCTCGCTGTTTAAACATTTGTTTAAAGCGCTGGTTAACCTCAGCAGACGCCGGGGATGCGGGTACCACTGGCGCTGGATTTTGTACCGGCGGCTGGTGGTAAACCGGCGCGGCGGAGTGTTGTTCTGGCTGAGGCGTCTGAACCGGCGCAGGTGCAGGCTTTGAAGGCGCTTCGGGCATTGCTTTACGCAATGAATCGAGTAAACCTGAGCCGCTGTCAGGAATGACTGACTGGGCGTGCAATGTCGGTGCTGTGTGAACAGGCTGATGTTGCGCGGGCTGCACGGACACGGGGGCTGGCTGAACGGGTGCGGACGGCAGCGTTTCGCGCAGGGCATCAAGCAGACCAAAACCGGCTGGCGGAGGAGTAACCTCCGAAGACATCGGCGTGGCTGGTGTGTGCATAACAGGCTGTGCGGCAGAAGCATGCGGTTTCTGCTGCTCATTGACAGACTGAGAAGCAGAAAGCGAAAACTCGTCCGCAGAAATGGATTGTGGCGTTGGCTGCGTGGTACGGCCGTTATCAAGTGGACCGGCAGGCTCTTCGCTGGCTGAGACTTGTTTAATCAACGTCCACTGATTCATTGAACCTGTTATGGATTCTCCCGTTGATTTTTCATTAAGCTCTTTATAATCAAGATATTCCAACTTCGTCTTATCCATAAAACGTTTAATGTCATCATATTTATTCATAAATCCCGCCCGATAGGATTATATATTTCGGTGTTTTCTGGACGTCAAAACGACTGTGATTGGCCGTTAACAAAGAGTGTAAAAAGATGAATATTTTTAAAGTTTTATGTGGGAATAGGACTCGTCTTAATATATCAGTTCTTTTACAGCATAGAGCAGTTTTTACAAAAAATAGGATTAACCCGCATAAAAAACAACACGGGCATAACTGGCTGGCGCAAAAGGTTTTTGATGTTGTTTTGCGATGCGTTTTTGTTAAATTAGTATAATGTTTGGTTTTTTATGTGATGAATAGCACATAATATTCATCAGGTGCGCCGGGCTCAGGATGTTCTTATGCTGTGAATTATTCGATTAACCTGAGTAATGTATGTTTTCTCTAAGTTGAACAACATAAAGAATATTCATTGTAGGTGTGTACCGGCAAACATGTTGTTTTTTATAGCCAAAACTTCGTCTTTAACCTCGAAATAACACGTTATAAGGTATACTGCGCACAAGTACCGTTTCTGCCCTGATGGGCGCGGAAAATCATGTCGGTGGTTGATGGAGAATTAAGTTGCGGGTCAGGCGTTCATTAACGATTAAACAGATGGCGGCCGTGTCGAGCATTGCGGCCATCACCATTTGTATTTTTATCGTCATCCAGCTGTTCCACTTTGTACAGCAACGGAGGGACGATTACGCCCAGCAACTTGAGAATATTGCGCATTCTGTTCGGGTTCCGCTCTCGCAAGCCGTGCTGGATGTTGATCTGGAAGAAACGCAGGACATTCTGAATACGCTGCAACCGGTGGGCATTCTGAGCCGTGCCGACGTCGTGTTACCCAATCAGATCGCCGCACTGCATACGCATTTCCCACCAGGCCGCCCGGTGCCGCAATGGGTGACCCGCGGTTTCAATCTGCCGGTGACAATCTCCGTACCTCTCTATTCTGCGGCTGCCAGCCCTAAAGCCCCCAAACCCCTGGCTTATCTGGTCCTTCAGGCTGATTCCTACCGCATGTATCAGTTCATCATCAGCGCGCTCTCGACCATGCTGACGACATATCTGTTGCTGGCGCTGATCCTGACCATTTCCGTGAGCTGGGTTATCAACCGTTTGATCGTGAAACCGCTTCGCGCGATTGCCAGCGATCTGGAATCCCTGCCGGAAAGCGAGGTGCCAGGCCATCAGTTGACCCTGCCGCAACGCCACGAAGACGATGAGATCGGCATGCTGGTGCGCAGCTACAACCGCAATCAGCAACAGCGGGAGAAGCCGCAATGCACTGCCCGTGAAGCACTGCTGCCTTCTCAAACCATGCTAAATAATGAAGAACAGTTTATGCAGCATCTGGAACACCGCCTGCATTGCGCTGAACCGCAAAAAAGTTTCCACCTGCTGTTAATCGGCATTGAAAGCCTGCGCGATGATGGCCATGTGGATTGCCCGCTGATCTCTTCCATCATGAATGTGTTGCCTGAGAACTGCCTGCTGGCGCGCCTGAGTTATAACGAATTTGCTCTGCTGGCGGCGGATATTCCGCGGCCCTTTATGGCGATGCGTCTGGCGCGGCAAATCATGGAGCGCATCAATGCACCGCAGGAAAGTCATGCTGGCAATATGTCTCTGCATCCGACCGGCAGCATCGGCATCGTGCAATACACCGGCGAATTCCCGGTGAGTGCGCAGCAACTGATGGTGAATGGTCGTGCGGCCAGAGTCTCTGCCTATCAGCAGGGGAAAAACCAAATCCTGTTCTTCGAGCCGGAACTGACCGAAAAAATTCAGAAACGCTTACTGCAGGAAAACGAAATCCTGCATGCGATGGAACAGAATGATTTCACGCTGTTTATCCAGCCGCAGGTGAATATGGCAACCGACACGGTGGTCGGGGCGGAAGCCCTGCTGCGTCGTAAAATGGCCGATGGAAGTTACGGCCTGGAAAGCGATTTTATTGTGCTGGCCGAAGAAATCGGCGTCATGAGTCAGCTGGGTTACAAAATTCTTGAGCTGGGCTGTCAGATCCTGGCGGACTGGCAGCAACGAGGCATTCCCCTGCCGCTGTCAGTCAATCTCTCCGGCGCGCAGGTACAGCAGCGTAACTTCCTGCCGGAACTGCGCAGCCTGCTGAGCCGTTACAAAATTAATCCGGGACAACTGGTGCTGGAAATCACGGAAACGGCCCGCATTGATGATCTCGATCGCGCGCTGCTGTTGCTCAGCGAACTTCGCGCCGTGGGTGTTTCCATCGAGCTTGATGATTTTGGTCTGGGTTACTCCGGGCTGGAATACCTCAACCGGCTGCGCACATTGCCTATTGATGTCATCAAAATTGACCGCAGCTTCGTCAGCGTGCTGCCGCAGGATGAAGTGATGGTGAATATTGTGGCCTCGATTGGTCACGCCATGAATATTCAGCTGGTAGCCGAAGGCGTAGAAACTGAGGAACAACGTCAGTGGCTGCTTAAGGAAAATATTCAGCTCGGACAAGGCTATTTATTTTCCGCGCCGCTTTCCAAAACTGACTTCGAACGGAAATTCTGCCAGCCTTCCTGACCTGTACCACGGACAGGAAAACCTCTTCTTGTCCGGCATTTCCCCCTCCTGACGCTTTTTTTACTTACATTACTTCCTGCTGAATCCTTTCCGCTCCGGTTTTTCATGACTCGTGATTGCGGAGGGAAACGAAATATTTCCATCATGTTGTGCTTGTGTTATTTACCTGCTGCCACTCATTACCTTTGACCTTACAAAAAATAGAAGTCGGCGCAATCACTTCAGGATGGGTATTCATGAAAAAATCACTCTTCAGAAGCCTGTATTTTCAGGTGCTTTTGGCTATTACCGTCGGTGTTCTTCTGGGGCATTTCTACCCTGAGATTGGCGCTCAAATGAAACCACTTGGTGATGGTTTTGTTAAATTAATCAAGATGATCATCGCGCCGGTGATCTTCTGTACTGTCGTCACCGGTATTGCGGGTATGGAAAGCATGAAAGCGGTCGGCCGCACCGGTGCGATTGCGCTGCTGTACTTTGAAATTGTCAGTACACTGGCGCTGATCATCGGGCTGGTGATCGTCAATATTGTACAGCCGGGAGCCGGGATGAACGTGGATCCTGCCGCGCTGGATGCCAAAGCGGTAGCGGTTTACGCCGAGCAGGCGCAAAGCCAGGGCATCATTCCGTTCCTTCTGGACGTGATCCCCTCCAGCGTGATTGGGGCATTCGCCAGCGGGAACATTCTTCAGGTGCTGCTATTTGCTGTGTTGTTTGGCTTTGCGTTGCACCGTCTGGGCCACAAAGGCCAGCTGATTTTCAATGTGATCGAAAGCTTCTCTCAGGTCATTTTCGGCATCATCAATATGATCATGCGCCTCGCACCGATTGGCGCATTTGGGGCCATGGCGTTTACCATCGGCAAATACGGCGTCGGTTCGCTGGTGCAACTGGGACAACTGATCCTGTGCTTCTACCTGACCTGTATTTTGTTCGTGGTGGTGGTGCTCGGGCTTATCGCGCGCTTCACCGGTTTCAGCATCTTCAAGTTTGTGAATTACATTAAAGAAGAGCTGCTGATCGTGCTGGGCACGTCATCTTCTGAATCAGCGCTGCCGCGCATGCTGGATAAAATGGAGCGTCTGGGTTGTAAGAAATCGGTGGTCGGGCTGGTCATTCCGACCGGCTATTCCTTCAATCTGGACGGCACCTCGATTTATCTGACGATGGCAGCAGTCTTCATCGCGCAGGCGACCAATACCCATATGGATATCTGGCATCAGATCACCCTGATTGTGGTGCTGCTGTTGTCTTCAAAAGGGGCGGCAGGCGTAACGGGCAGCGGATTCATCGTGCTGGCGGCAACGTTGTCTGCTGTGGGCCATTTACCGGTTGCAGGACTGGCACTGATTCTGGGCATTGACCGTTTCATGTCCGAAGCGCGTGCGCTGACCAATCTGGTGGGTAACGGCGTCGCCACCATCGTGGTCGCAAAATGGTGTGATCAGCTGGACGAAGGGCAGTTAAAAGCGACCTTAAACGGCCAGAAAGGTCTGACCGAAGCCGAAAAGTCCGCCTGAAATTTCTGAAAAATGGTGGCTGAATGGATGAAAATATTGAGAAAGGTTTCTAAAAACGCATTTATTTAGCCCCAAACCCACCTAATATCCACCGGTTACTTGATGCAACCGGTGGATTATCTTCATAATATGTCCCTCAAATGCCTCATCTGGCGTTCGTTCCCATAATATTTTTGCGGGCTGCGTGACATTGCGAAAAATGCGCGGTCTAACGAAGGGCTGTATTTTCCGTCCTTAAACTTACGCATTCAATTCCTGTGGGCCAGTCGACCGACACCGGCAGGACAGCATATTGAAAATTGGATTGTCATTACGTAGGGGTTCACATGCAGGGCACCAAAATCCGTTTACTCATTGGTGGATTGCTGCTGGCAGCAGCCGCAAGTCATGTGCAAGCTGAAGCATTACAACCAGATCCGGCCTGGCAGCAGGGGAAACTGGACAATGGATTTACCTGGCAGTTGCTGACCACGCCGCAACGCCCGAGCGATCGCATTGAATTACGCCTGGTGGTTCGCACCGGCTCGCTGGCGGAATCAGCCCAGCAAACGGGCTATGCCCATTTCCTTCCCCGCCTTGCGCTGATGCACAGCGAAGGCTTCAGCACGGCTCAGCTCCAGTCTCTGTGGCAGCAAAGTATCAATCCGCAGCGGCCCTTGCCGCCAGCGGTCAGTTCTTATGATTTCACGATGTACAACCTGAGCCTGCCCAATAACCGTCCTGAGCTTCTGAAAGATGCTCTGAACTGGCTGGCAAATACGGCGGGCAAAGTGTCTGTCACCCCGGCGCTGGTGAGTGCAGCCCGTCAGGAATCTCAGGATCCGGTAGGTTCTCTGCCTCAAAATACGCAGGATGCCTGGTGGCGTGCGCGGATGGCCGGTTCGACGCTGGTTGGTCACAATCCAAACCA
Source organism: Rahnella sp. NRRL B-41462 (assembly GCF_003263525.1). NCBI lineage: Bacteria > Pseudomonadati > Pseudomonadota > Gammaproteobacteria > Enterobacterales > Yersiniaceae > Rahnella > Rahnella sp. NRRL B-41462. The sequence goes on from NZ_JYDF01000049.1 coordinate 27,249, forward strand.
TTTACCGACCAAACCCGTCAATATCGAGGCATTAATCAAATTTTATCATCAGTGGTATACGCCTGATGCGATGACGTTATTTGTCGTCGGTAATGTCGACAGTCGTGGCCTGAGTGAACAAATCAATCGCACGTTCTCGTCACTCAAAGGCAGCCGCCAGACGCCGCAGACGTTGCCCACGCTGTCTGAAGTGACGACAAAATCCATGACCGTCATGGATGAAAATCTGACTCAGGATCGTGTCTCATTAATGTGGGATAACGCCTGGCAGCCCATTCAGGATTCACAGGCACTTGCCGCATACTGGCGCAGTGATCTAGCCCGCGAAGCGTTGTTCTGGCATTTGCAGCAACAACTGAAAAGTGCGTTTGAAACCAAAAAAGACACCCCGGCACCTGGCCCGGGGCTGGGTTTCGACTGTAATGTGCAATATCAGCGCGCGCAGTGTGCAATCCGCATTGAAGCACCGCAGGCTAAGCTGACGGAGCTGTTTAAACGTCTGTCAGAAGAACTCCTGGCTGTTCGCGATAAAGGCATTTCTCAGGCTGAATTTGACGCACTGATTGCGCAGAAAAACGATCAGCTGAGCAAACTGTTCGCGACTTACGCCCGCACCGATACCGATGTGCTGATGAGCCAGCGTTTGCGTTCCCAGCAAAACGGTGTGGTAGATATCGCCCCAGAACAGTATCAGCAATTGCGTCAGCAGTTCCTTTCCACGCTGACCCTGCCGGTGCTGAATCAGGAACTGAAGCAACAGCTTTCCCGCGCTCCTGCGTTATTAGTGGCGCAGCCAAAAGGGGAACCTGAGGTGAATGCCGCAGAGCTGCGGGCGGTTTATGACAAGATAATGGCACCGGTGGAAACCGCGCCTGCGGTTGATGCCCCTGCGGGGGATGTGCCAGCGGCATCGGCGACGACTGCGCAATAAGTAGATCGTTGAGTAAGAATTCGGTCGGCTCCCTCCCCTG
>NZ_JYDF01000005.1:0-119335 GCF_003263525.1 Rahnella sp. NRRL B-41462
CGGGCATTGCGATGCCACAGGTCGCGATTTATCACGCACCCGATATTAACGCCTTCGCCACGGGCGCACGTCGCGATGCCTCTCTGGTGGCGGTGAGCACCGGATTGCTGCAAAGCATGAGTCAGGACGAAGCCGAGGCGGTTATCGCCCATGAAATCAGCCACATTGCGAACGGCGATATGGTAACCATGACGCTGATTCAGGGGATCGTGAATACCTTCGTGATCTTCATTTCACGTATTATTGCGCAGGTGGCCTCGGGCTTCCTTTCCGGCAACCGTGATGGCGAAGAGAGCAGTAACGGCAATCCGCTGATTTATTTTGCCGTGGCGACCGTGCTTGAACTGGTCTTCGGTATTTTGGCCAGCATCATCACGATGTGGTTCTCACGTCACCGTGAATTCCATGCGGATGCCGGTTCTGCAAAACTGGTGGGCCGTGAAAAAATGATTGCTGCGTTGCAGCGCCTTAAAACCAGTCATGAACCGCAGGAAGCGGGGAGCATGATGGCGTTTTGCATCAACGGTAAATCGAAGTCATTCAGCGAGCTGTTTATGTCCCACCCGCCACTCGACAAGCGTATCGAAGCGCTGCGCAGTGGTGCATACATCAAGTAATTTGTTTCCAGCAATGCTGAACAAAAAGCCCGGCTACTCTGCCGGGCTTTTTCATATCAGGATTTCAGATTTTCCGATTCCTTCTGGCTGCTGGTTTTCTGCGTCATCCTCAGTAAACTGACCAGCGCGCCGGTTCCGGCCAGCATTCCTGCAAGGATCAGTGATGCGTGAGTGCCATGCTGCGGGAACAGGTTAAACATCAGGGCAACCATCGCCGCGCCGGTTGTCTGACCCAAAAGACGCGCAGTGCCCAGCAGTCCGCTCGCGCCGCCACTACGGTTTCGCGGGGCTGAACTGATGATTGTGTGATTATTCGGCGACTGGAATAACCCAAAGCCGGCACCACACAGCAACATGCGCCAGATAATGTTCAGATGCGAAGGCTCTGATGGCAGTAATGACAGGGAAAAGAGCCCGAATGAGAACACGATCAGACCAATCCCGCCCAGCATTCCCGGATGGAAGCGCTCAACCAGACGGCCGGCGATCGGCGCCATCACCATCGTCGCCAGCGGCCACGGCGTGAGCAGAAGGCCTGTTTCCACGGAATTCAGACCGAGAGTGTTTTGCAGGAAGAAGGGCAGTGAAACAAAAGCCAGCATCTGGGCGCTGAAAGAACACAGCGAAGTGCCCAGAGACATACTGAAAATAGGAATGCGCAATAAATCGATCGGCAGCAGCGGGAAAGGCTGGGAAAGCTGACGGCGTACGAAGAACCAGCCGATGATCAGGAGGGCAATGACTTCGCTCAGGATCAACATAGGGTTCTGACCTTGCGCAAATCCACTGATGGCGCTGATCAGCAGGCCAAAGGTCAGGGCATTCATCACGCTGCTGATGATATCAAAACGCTGACCCTGACTTCGCGTCGAGTTCGCCGGTAAAAACTTCAGACCGAGTATCAGAGCCACAATACCAATCGGAACGTTGATGGCAAACAGCCATTGCCAGGAGGCCACCGACAGAATACCGGCGGCAATGGTGGGTCCGGCCGCTGCTGAGACGGCAACGATAAGTGCATTAATACCGACACCACGTCCTAAGAAACGCTGCGGATAAATAATACGTATCAGCGCGGTATTTACACTCATGATCGCTGCCGCACCGAAACCTTGTAACACACGGGCGACAGTCAGTGTCATCAGTGAATCCGACAAGGCGCAAAAGAGCGAGGTGATACTAAATACCAGCAAACCCGTCTGGTAAATGCGGCGGTAGCCAAATATGTCGCCCAGTGACGCCAGAGAAAGCAGAGAAATCGTGATCGCCAGCTGATAGGCGTTAACCACCCAGATAGAGGTTGCCGGGCTGGCATGGAAATCATTAGCGATGGTGGGCAGTGCGACATTAGCGATAGCGCCATCCAGTACAGAAACGGTAATACCCAGCGCAATGGCCAGAATGGCACCATATCGTTGTGGAATGGGTAATCCGTCAGCAGGTGTAGAAGTCATGAGTTCTGTCAGTGCGTAGTCATCAGAGAGGGGAATATTACTACGCTAATTAACGTAAAGTGACAATTGTCACATGATGTAATGAATTTTTTATCTCTCTGTCGGGAATGAAACTGGCTTAACAGTTCTTACATTCTTGATCAATGGGTTGATTGCTTCTCAGCGATGCTTGCCAGTATAATAAAAACCACGTTCTATTTTTTTTGAAACAAACTCAACGCGAGCAGGTAATACACCCTATGGCTATCGCAGATCTTGATAAGCAACCCGATTCCGTCTCCTCAGTCCTGAAAGTTTTTGGCATTTTACAGGCGTTGGGGGAAGAGCGTGAGATTGGCATTACTGAACTTTCTCAGCGCGTAATGATGTCTAAAAGTACGGTCTACCGTTTTCTTCAGACCATGAAATCCCTGGGTTATGTCGCGCAGGAAGGAGAATCAGAGAAATATTCCCTGACGCTCAAGTTGTTTGAACTGGGTGCCAAAGCGTTGCAAAACGTCGATCTGATCCGCAGCGCTGATATTCAGATGCGCGAATTGTCCCGTCTGACCCGCGAAACGATCCACCTCGGTGCACTGGATGAAGACGGGATTGTCTACATCCATAAAATTGATTCGATGTACAACCTGCGCATGCATTCGCGTATTGGTCGCCGCAATCCGCTGCACACCACCGCAATCGGTAAAGTGCTGCTGGCGTGGGGCGATAAAGCAGAAGTCAGCGCGCTGTTGCAGGAAATTGAATTTACCCGCAGCACTGAAAATACCATCATGAATGCTGCCGATTTGCAGACTGCGCTGGATCAGGTTCGCGCGCAGGGTTTCGGCGAAGACAATGAAGAGCAGGAACAAGGGCTTCGTTGTATCGCAGTTCCGGTATTCGACCGCTTTGGCGTGGTGATTGCTGGTTTGAGTATTTCTTTCCCGACGATTCGTTTCTCCGAAGAAAGCAAAAGTCATTACGTAGAAATGCTGCATACTGCCGCGCGGAATATTTCAGAGCAAATAGGTTTTCACGACTATCCGTTCTGAATAATCGCGTTCTGAGTGATTGCGGAATTTCAGACATAAAAAAACCGAAGCCACTGGCTTCGGTTTTTTGTTTGCAGCAATCTGAAATTAACGGTGAGCCAGCTCAGCCGTTTCTTCAGCATCCATCACCGCTTTATCCGTCTGTTTCAGCAACTGACTTGTGATAGTGCCTGCCGTCATTGAACCGCTGACATTCAGCGCGGTACGGCCCATATCAATCAGCGGCTCAACAGAAATCAGCAGGGCAACCAGCGTAACCGGCAGGCCCATGGCCGGCAACACGATCAGGGCTGCAAATGTCGCACCACCACCCACACCGGCAACACCGGCAGAGCTCAGGGTAACAATACCCACTAATGTTGCAATCCATACCGGATCAAACGGGTCGATGCCGACGGTTGGCGCAACCATGACGGCAACATGGTTGGATACAGACCTGCACAGCCGTTCTGACCAATCGTTGCCCCGAACGATGCCGCAAAGCTGGCGATAGATTCAGGAATACCCAGACGGCGTGTCTGCGCTTCAACGCTCAGCGGGATGGTCGCGGCACTTGAACGGCTGGTGAAGGCAAAAGTCAGCACCGGCCAGACTTTACGGAAGAATTTCGCCGGATTAACACCGGTGAACGACAGCAGTATCGCGTGAACAACAAACATAATGCCAAGACCCAGGTAAGACGCGACCACAAAGCTGCCGAGTTTAATGATGTCCTGAATGTTCGAGCCGGCGACCACTTTGGTCATCAGAGCCAGTACCCCGTACGGGGTCAGTTTCATGACCAGACGCACCAGCTTCATCACCCATGCCTGCAGGGTATCAATAAAGGCCAGAATGCGCGGACCTTTTTCTGCATCATCTTTCACCAGTTGCAGGGCGGCTACACCAACGAAGGCGGCGAAGATCACGACGCTGATGATTGATGTCGGACTTGCGCCTGTCAGATCAGCAAACGGGTTCTTAGGTATAAAGGAAAGGATCAACTGAGGCACGCTCAGGTCAGCCACTTTGCCGACATAGTTAGACTGAATTGCCGTCAGTCGCGCCGTTTCCTGCGTACCCTGTACCAGGCCGTCAGCGGTGAGGCCGAACAGGCCCGTCACGAAGATACCCACCAGAGAAGCGATCAGTGTGGTGAACAGCAGGGTACCGATGGTCAGGAAGCTGATTTTCCCCAGCGATGACGCGTTATGCAGTTTCGCTACCGCGCTCAGAATAGAGACGAAAACCAGCGGCATGACGATCATTTGCAGCAACTGGACGTAGCCGTTACCGACAATATTGAACCAGGTAATTGAGGTTTTTAGTACCGGATCATCGGAACCGTAGATCAGCTGTAAAGCCAGGCCAAATACGACACCCATAGCCAGACCCAGTAAAACTTTTTTTGCCAGGCTCCATTGCTTGTGGCGGGTTTGTGCCAGCAGCAAAAGCAGGGCAACGAAAACCACTACGTTAAGAACGAGCGGAAGATTCATACCAGACTCCAAACTTATAATTTTGATAAATGAAACGGGTGTTTCCGGAAAAGGACTGCACCATCCCAAAGCATTGGGGGGCAGAATATCAGTTTGAGGGTCTGAGTATTTATATCCAAAAGGAATTCATTATAACTTTTTGTTGGTATTTGTATTAATTTTCATCATATCGGCAATATTTCATGCTATTCAGATGAATAATTTCAGGATGTGATTAAAAAAGTCAGGATTTATTGCACCAATGATGGGCGTCCAGTCTGGCCAGAAAAGCGTCAGGCCGACCAGCATAAGGCAGAGCGTGCGCTCGAGTTGATTACCTTTCTGGCTGTTAATCAGCGGTAGCCGGAAACGCCATCGACAAGGCCAGAGCAGCGGCACTCCTGCAGGCGTCAGCATATCTGCCAGGATATGGCTCAGGTAACCGATAATCATGGCGTGGAAAGCATCAGCGGGGATCACCCAGTCGTGAGGGAAATGAGTGCGTAGCAGGAAAATCCCTCCAGCCACCGCCAGCAAACTGTGAGTGAATCCACGGTGACCAAAAGCCCGGGCGATGGGGGCCGACAACCATTTGAGACGCTGGCCCAGCACCGATTTGGGGTGATCAATATCGGGCAGCAGACAGGTAAGCAAAGACCCTGGAATGATGTGCCACCAGTCACCATGCGCCAGTTCGGGAGAAAGCTGGGCCTTCTTAGCAAATACTGCACAGGCAATTGAGAAAATGAGATGGCCTTCCGCCGTCATGACGCGTCCGAACTGGATAACTGTTATTTTATCCAGTATAAGTGAAACTGTCACAATCTTGGAAGAGATGCCCTGTAACTAATTGTCAACGGACTGATAAAAAACAAAAAAGCGTATAAGAATACGCCTTTCTGGTGTCACTTATTCTGCCCTTAACGCGCGAGCCAACCACCATCGACGGCAATGGTGTAACCATTAACGTAATCAGAGGCTTTCGATGCCAGAAAGACTACCGGCCCCATGACATCTTCCGGCAGACCCCAGCGTCCGGCGGGGATTCTGTCGAGGATTTCTTTGCTGCGTTCTTCATCGGCGCGCAACTGTTCTGTATTGTTAGTCGCCATATACCCCGGCGCAATCGCATTCACATTGACGTTATGCTTCGCCCATTCATTGGCCATCAGTCGGGTCAGACCCATTACTGCGCTTTTTGACGCGGTATAGGAAGGCACCCTGATCCCCCCCTGATACGAGAGCATAGAGGCAATATTTATAATTTTGCCACCGTTACCCTGTTTGATGAACTGCTTCGCCACGGCCTGAGACATAAAGAACAGCGTTTTGCTGTTCACATTCATCACATCATCCCAGTTTTTCTCGCTGAATTCGATGGCATCTTCACGGCGGATAATACCGGCGTTATTGATCAGAATATCGATATGACCAAATTCCCCGACTGCTTTCTCGATCAGCTCAGGAATGCCTGTGATGGTGCTCAGATCAGCCCTCAGATCGAGAAAACGGCGGCCTAACATGGTGACTTTTTTTTCAGTTTCTTCAGGGGCGGAAACGTTAATGCCCACAATATCGCATCCCGCCTGCGCGAGACCCAGCGCCATGCCTTGTCCCAGCCCGGTATTGCAACCGGTGACGATTGCGACTTTGCCGCTTAATTCAAATGAACGGAGGATCATATTCAGAGTCTCTTTTGCAACGGCGCGTTCGCCATAAAAAATGAGTTGCTCTGCCGGTGAAGGCAGAGCAAGGGGGAGTTAGCGCAGTTCGCTGACTTTGACGTGATCCATGTCATCGAATACCTGGTTCTCACCGACCATACCCCAGATGAAGGTATAGTTTTTGGTACCCACTCCGGCGTGAATTGACCAACTAGGAGAGATGACAGCCTGCTCGTTGTGCACTAATAAATGACGGGTTTCCTGTGGTTGCCCCATCATATGGAACACGGCAGTTTCCGCTTCCATATTGAAGTAGAAATACACTTCCATACGACGTTCATGGGTGTGGCAAGGCATGGTATTCCACAGGCTCCCCTCTTCCAGTTTGGTCAGCCCCATGGTCAGCTGACAGGTTTCCAGAACGTCGGGCACGATGAATTTATTGATGGTGCGGCGGTTGCTGGTAGCTGCATCGCCGATGGTCTGCGGAGAGGCTTCCGCCAGTGTGATTTTTTTGTTCGGGAAAGTCGTGTGTGCCGGCGCACTGTTGTAGTAGAACTTGGCCGGTCTGGAGGCATCAACGCTGCTGAACTCGACCCGCTTTGCCCCTTTGCCGACATACAACGCTTCTTCATGACCGATTTCATAGGTTGTACCGTCAACCACGATCAGACCCGGGCCGCCGATATTAATCACGCCGAGTTCGCGACGTTCAAGAAAATAGCTCACACCAAGCTGTTTACCGACTTCATCACCCACGGATACCGTTTTTTCAGCGGGCATGACGCCGCCGACAATGATGCGGTCGATGTGGCTGTAAGTCATGGTATAGGCATTTTTCTCAAAGATTTTCTCAATGAGGAATTCACGGCGTAATTCAGCGGTATCAAGCGTTTTTGCGTGGTCGCTGTGGATACTTTGACGAACTTGCATGTCGGTGCCTCTCATGAATGACGATATCAAGGAGGACTTACCGGGCTAGTCTGACCGTTGCGTGGCAGTGACAGCGTACAGAAGCAGGAGAGCTCCCGGCTCGTCCTTGTTGCAGGAATCATAGGTTCATTGACATGCGAATTCAATAAAAATGAAATAACGTTTTATTTATTTTATGAGTCAGTTCAAGATTTACGAAATTAAACGAAGCTTCAAAAATTGTGGCAGGAGAAATGCGTAGATAAGGTATATGGAAAGGAGAGAAAGCAGAGAAGGTGCGCAGCGGCATGAGCGGCTGCGCATAAATTTTAGCTGATGTGTGCCACACGCAATTCTTCGAGGGAAGAAAGTTTGACATCGGCAAGCGCCCAGCGTGGATCCACACTGTATTCATGGTCCGGCACCACCACCGAGCGCATACGCGCGGCTTTGGTGGCGATCATGCCATTAAAGGAATCTTCCAGCGTCACACAGTTGAGCGGATCAACCTGTAATTCTCCGGCAGCCAGCAGATAGACCTCAGGATGCGGTTTGCTGTAAGGCAGCTTTTCCGCTGAAACACGAACCTTAAAGAAGGAGTGTAAATTAAACATTTCCAGCACGGTATCGAGCATAAACAGCGGTGATGCCGACGCGAGACCAATCTTCAGCCCCTGATCACGGCAAAGCTCAAGGGCATGATTCACGCCAGGCAGCAACGGCCGGGTTTGTTCTACCAGTTCAATCGTGCGGGCAATAATCATTGAGGACACTTCTTCCTGACCCGGACCCTGCCACGGAAGCGCCTGATACCACATCCTGACCACCTGATCGATACGCAAACCTAGCGTATCCGGCAGCAAATGGCGCTGGGAAATATCAACGCCCAGGCGACTGAAAACGTCCAGCTCAGCCTGAGTCCATAACCGTTCAGAATCAATTAACAGACCATCCATATCGAAAATTGCTGCATTAACAGGGCGGACATAAGCCATGAAAGCGGACTCCCTCACAATAAATAGAAACCCACTTTAACATCGGTGGGAATGCAGGTGAAATCTGATGTGAAAATGAACAGGATGGACGTTCCCGGTACAGCGTTACGCTAACTGATTAAAACATTGGGCGGAGCAGGCTTTCTGTGGGTAAACTTAGCCGTTGCTTTAGGTATCCTAACAAGGGGAATTCATGACGTACCAACAAGCCGGACGTGTGGCAGTAATTAAACGAATTGCGGGATGGATCATTTTTATCCCTGCGCTGCTTTCTACGCTGATTTCTTTGCTGAATTTTATCAACGAGCACACTAAGACGGAGCAGGGCATCAACGCGGTCATGCTGGATTTCATCCACGTGATGGTGGATATGGTGAAGTTCAATACCTCGTTTCTCAATGTCTTTTGGTACAACTCACCGGTGCCAGCTTTAGGGCAGGGTTTCACCAGCGCGAACATCATGTTCTTCATTATCTACTGGCTGATTTTTGTGGGGCTGGCACTTCAGGCTTCCGGCGCGAGAATGTCCCGTCAGGTAAAACACATTCGCGAAGGGATCCAGGATCAGCTTATTCTGGAACAGGCGAAAGGTGCTGAAGGCCGGACACGTCCGCAAATTGAAGAGCGTATCGTGATACCGCGACACACGATTTTGGTGCAGTATTTTCCATTGTATATTTTGCCAATTATCATCGCTGTCATCGGCTACTTCATTTTGAAATTATTAGGATTAATGGCCTGATAATTTGACGACATATTTATAACGGGTTTCTGTGAAAATGAAAAATAAGGCCTGAATATTAACGTTTTCAGGTCTTATTTGTTCAGAGCTGAAATATTTATCCCGCTAACTGATATCTTCGTGTAACAGCCTTTCTATGGCGCGTTGCGCCACCACAAGATGCTGACCACCGAATAAATTACTGCGGTTAAGCAGGTAATATAACTGGTAGATCGGTTGCCTCGAAATGAAGTCGTCAGGGAGTGGCGTTATACTCTGATAACCGTCATATAATTGCGGCGGAACATTCGGATATAACGGCAGCATCGCCAAATCGCATTCCCGATCTCCCCAGTAACAGGCCGGGTCAAAAATCACCGGACCATCATCAGATAAGCCACAGTTATGCGGCCATAAATCGCCGTGTAAAAGTGAAGGTTGCGGCTGATGATTCTGCAAGCGGGCATGAACCATGGCGGTGATATCTTCGATATTACCAAATATCATCCCTTTTTCAGCAGCCAGTTGCAGCTGCCAGCCAATGCGCTGCTCGGCAAAGAAGGCAGCCCAGCGCCGTTGCCAGCTGTTGGGTTGCGGAACTGTCGCCAGTTCATTATCGAAATCCAGACCGAATTGCAGTTGTTCACTCCACTGATGCAATGCGGCAAGTTGTTGGCCTAAAACATAGGCATTATGTGCATCCAGAGGTTTTTGCGGGATGTATTCGAGCAAGAGGAAACTGTAATCACGGTCGCTACCTACACCATAAACTTCCGGCACCCTGACGGTCTGGCTGCGCGCAAGTAAGGCCAGCTGATCGGCTTCAGCGGCAAAGATAGGCAACATTTCGCGTGCATTGCATTTCACAAACACGTTTCTGTCGCCGTAGCTCAGCCGCCATGCCGGGTGGATTTCGCCTCCCGGAAGCTCAACACGTTCGCGGATTTCAGCATTGCCTAAGTGTTCACTCAACAAACGATTGACGGCTTGCCACATGGTATGACCCCTTCTGACTGGCCAGATAATTCATTAAGTTAGCGTTTTTTCAGCTTCGAAAACCCGATCCGGCGCACGGCTGAATCAGATGATGATGTCAATTTATGCAATTTCTCAGATGTCTAAATAGAACGTATCATCAGCGGACAGATTAATTTAGGAATATGTGACATGAAACGGGTTTTATAAACGGAATTGTCTTATCGACATCCCTCTAACCCCTTTGTTTAACAAAACAATAATAATAGACGAAAAATATATTCAGGTGTTGGAAGAAGATGTATATGCTACATCTCGTCCCAGTCGCGAGAGAGATAACGTGAAACCAAACATTCTTTATTTGATGGCCGCGCTATTGCTGGCGGGTTGCGCTAAAGAAACACCGGTTCAGACGACGCGTTTTTTGAATCCATCGCCGCCACCTCAGCGCGATACTTCATTAATGCATCCAGGGCCTTATGGTGATGTTATTCACCAGGCGGCAAATACCTATGGCGTCGACGAAACACTTGTTAAAGCAATCATTCAGGTCGAATCTGGATATAACCCAACCGTTGTCAGCAAATCGAATGCGATTGGGTTAATGCAGCTAAAGGCCTCAACGGCAGGACGCGATGCCTACCGGATGAAAGGACGTTACGGTCAGCCCACGCCGCGTGATTTAAAAGATCCGGCGGTGAACATTGACCTAGGTACGGCTTATTTAAGTATTTTACAACAGCAGCTTGCGGGTATTAATAACCCTGAAACTCGTCGTTACGCCACCACACTGGCATATGTGAACGGAGCAGGGGCGTTGTTGAGAACGTTCGACAAAGATAAGACGTATGCGATTGCGAAAATCAATCTGATGACGCCTGCTGAGTTTTCTGCCCATGTGCAGAAAAAACACCCGGCGCCACAAGCGCCACGCTATCTGTGGAAAGTGAACAATGCCTACCTCGCGATGCGGTAAGCATTGATGTTTCCGCCAGCGGCTCAGGCTGCTGGCGGGAAGGTTTTAATAATCTCAAGAACCCCGTTGATAACGAACTGAACGCCCATACACACCAGCAAGAATCCCATCAGACGTGAAATAGCCTCAATCCCGCTTTTCCCGACCAGACGCATAATCGCCCCCGAACTGCGCAGAGATATCCACAAAATCAAACCCACTAAAAAGAAAATCATCACCGGAGCAACGGTAATAATCCAGTGCGGGAAATCAGATGATTTCACCGTTGAAGCACTGCTGATGATCATGGCAATGGTGCCCGGCCCGGCGGTACTTGGCATCGCCAGAGGAACAAAAGCGATATTTGGCGAATCCTGTTTTTTCATTTCCGCCGTTTTGTTCTCGATAAGGATCCTTTCTTCCACGTGTGGCTGTGGGAAAAGCATTCTGAAACCGATAAAGGTGACGATAAGTCCCCCCGCAATACGCAGGCCGGGAATGGAAATCCCGAACGTATTCATCACCAACTGTCCCGCGTAATACGCCACCATCATGATGATAAAGACATAGACCGAGGCCATCAGCGACTGCTGGTTTCTTTCCTGTGTGGTCATATTCCCGGAAAGACCGAGCATCAAAGCCACGGTCGTCAGTGGATTTGCCAGCGGAAGCAGTACCATCAGGCCCAATCCCAGTACTTCAAATAACTGCCTGACTTCTGTCATATCCTTCCCTTTTTTAAATGCTGCTCTGGTTACCTTAACGTGTCAGGGGGGATTACACGAAAAATATCCGCGTTTAGCAACACAGGTTGCTGGAAATTCGCACTTTACGAATGCTAAACTTATGGACTGTTTTCGCGTCGCATCCCGATACAATTACGTGATGTATTCAGGGTGCCTATATTTGGCAAGGTAAAGCTAAATAGCGTGAATAACTACGTGAATTTAAACTCAAATATTTTTCTAGATGTGCTCTGTCGTGTGGGGCACCACTGTAGATTAAGGAATTAGCATGCCTGTCATTACTCTTCCTGATGGAAGCCAGCGCGTTTTTGATCGCCCCGTTTCTCCCCTTGATGTTGCCCTTGATATCGGCCCTGGCCTGGCGAAAGCCTGTATCGCTGGTCGTGTTAACGGCGAACTGGTTGATGCAACCGACCTGATTGAGGTTGACGCGCAACTGGCGATCATCACCGCTAAAGACGAAGCCGGTCTTGAAATTTTGCGCCACTCCTGTGCGCACCTTTTGGGTCATGCCATTAAACAACTGTGGCCAGACACCAAAATGGCAATCGGCCCGGTTATCGATAATGGCTTCTATTACGACGTCGATTTAGATCGTACGCTGACTCAGGAAGATATCGAACTGCTTGAAAAGCGCATGCACGAACTGGCTGAAAAGAATTACGACGTCATTAAAAAGAAAGTCAGCTGGCAGGAAGCGCGCGATACCTTTGCAAGCCGTGGCGAAGAATACAAAGTGGCGATTCTGGATGAAAACATCAGTCATGATGACCATCCGGGTCTGTATCACCACGAAGAATACGTGGATATGTGCCGTGGTCCGCACGTACCGAACATGCGTTTCTGCCATCATTTCAAACTGCAGAAAACCTCCGGTGCTTACTGGCGTGGCAACAGCGATAACAAAATGTTGCAACGTATCTACGGCACTGCGTGGGCGGATAAAAAGCAACTGAATGCTTACATTCAGCGTCTGGAAGAAGCCGGTAAACGTGACCACCGTAAAATTGGTAAGCAACTTGACCTGTACCATATGCAGGAAGAAGCACCAGGTATGGTGTTCTGGCACAACGACGGCTGGACCATTTTCCGTGAGCTGGAAGCCTTTGTACGCATGAAACTGAAGTCTTATGACTATCAGGAAGTAAAAGGTCCGTTCATGATGGACCGCGTGCTGTGGGAAAAAACCGGTCACTGGGAAAACTACAAAGAAGCGATGTTCACGACCTCTTCTGAAAACCGTGAATATTGCATCAAGCCAATGAACTGTCCGGGACACGTTCAGATCTTCAATCAGGGTCTGAAATCTTACCGTGATCTGCCATTGCGTATGGCTGAGTTTGGCAGTTGCCACCGTAATGAGCCATCTGGTGCATTACATGGCCTGATGCGTGTTCGTGGCTTCACTCAGGACGATGCTCACATCTTCTGTACAGAAGAGCAGGTGCGTGATGAAGTGAACAGCTGTATCCGCATGGTGTATGACATGTACAGCACGTTTGGCTTCGAAAAAATCGTGGTGAAATTGTCCACCCGTCCTGAGAAGCGCATTGGTACTGACGAAATGTGGACTCGTGCTGAGGATGACCTGGCGGCTGCGCTGACGGAAAACGACATTCCGTTCGAATATCAGCCGGGTGAAGGGGCGTTCTACGGTCCAAAAATTGAATTTACCTTGCATGATTGTTTGGATCGTGCGTGGCAGTGTGGTACCGTGCAGCTCGACTTTTCATTACCTGGTCGTTTGAACGCCTCTTATATTGGCGAAAGTAACGACCGTCAGGTTCCGGTAATGATTCACCGTGCTATCCTGGGTTCAATGGAACGCTTCATTGGTATTCTGACTGAAGAATACGCGGGCTTCTTCCCAACCTGGATGGCTCCGGTTCAGGTAGTGATTATGAATATCACTGATTCACAAGCTACCTATGTCGAAGAATTAACTAAAAAACTGCAAGATGCAGGCATTCGCGTTAAAGCCGACTTGAGAAATGAGAAGATTGGCTTTAAAATCCGCGAACACACGCTACGCCGTGTTCCTTATATGTTAGTTTGTGGCGATAAAGAGGTCGAAGCAGGCAAAGTTGCTGTTCGTACCCGCCGCGGCAAAGACTTAGGAAGCATGGATGTTAGCGAAGTCGTTGACAAACTGCTGGCGGAAATCCGCAGCAGAAGTCTTCATCAACTGGAGGAATAAAGTATTAAAGGCGGAAAACGAGTTCAACCGGCGCGTCCTAATCGCATTAACAAAGAGATTCGCGCGCAAGAAGTTCGCCTCACCGGCGTCGATGGCGAGCAGATTGGTATTGTCAGTCTGAATGAAGCTCTTGAAAAAGCTGAGGAAGCGGGCGTCGATTTAGTAGAAATCAGTCCGAATGCCGAGCCGCCAGTTTGTCGAATCATGGATTACGGCAAATTCCTCTACGAGAAGAGCAAGTCGACCAAAGAGCAGAAAAAGAAACAAAAAGTTATTCAGGTTAAGGAAATCAAATTCCGACCTGGTACCGATGATGGCGACTATCAGGTCAAACTACGCAACCTGATTCGCTTTCTGGAAGATGGCGATAAAGCCAAAATCACCCTGCGTTTCCGTGGGCGTGAAATGGCGCACCAACAGATCGGTATGGAAGTGCTTAACCGCGTCCGTAAAGACCTGTGTGAAGATTCTGAACTGGCCGTTGTCGAATCCTTCCCTACGAAGATCGAAGGTCGTCAGATGATCATGGTGCTCGCACCTAAGAAGAAACAGTAAGGCTTCCAAGTAATCCTGCTACGCGGTGTTCGCACCGCGTATTCTGGATTCGCCTTTCTGATTCATGTTAATAACAATGCGAAGTGGAATTTAAAATGCCAAAGATCAAAACAGTACGCGGCGCCGCTAAACGCTTCAAAAAAACCGCCAATGGTGGTTTTAAGCGTAAGCACGCAAACCTGCGTCATATTCTGACCAAAAAAGCTACTAAGCGTAAACGTCACTTGCGTCCAAAAGGCCTGGTATCCAAGAACGATTTGGGTCTGGTCTCTGCATGTCTGCCGTACGCATAAATACACTTTTTTTCATCTAGAATATAAAACTCAGGAGAGCATATGGCTCGCGTAAAACGTGGTGTGATTGCACGTGCACGTCACAAGAAAATCTTAAAACAGGCGAAAGGCTACTACGGTGCCCGTTCTCGCGTATATCGTGTTGCATTCCAGGCTGTTATCAAAGCTGGTCAATACGCTTACCGTGACCGTCGTCAAAAGAAACGTCAGTTCCGTCAGCTGTGGATCGCGCGTATCAACGCAGCAGCTCGTCAGAACGACATGTCTTACAGCAAATTCATTAACGGCTTGAAAAAAGCTTCTATTGAAATTGACCGTAAGATCTTGGCTGACATCGCAGTATTCGACAAAGTGGCATTCTCTGCACTGGTCGAAAAAGCGAAAGCAGCTCTGGCGTAAGTCAGGTGAAAGAGGGAGCTTGCTCCCTCTTTTATATTTTGTGTTTAAAAACATTCTGTTTCGTTGTTTAATACCCACAGTTTCGTTTCAATTACGGCACAAGATTTACAACCGACAAGGTAACGCAAGCATGAATGCTGCTATTTTCCGTTTCTTTTTTTACTTTAGCGCCTGACTTTGGAAGGCTTTCGCGCGTAAGAGAAGAAACGAAAAGTAGCGCCTAAGCCTCCCTCGTGGAGGCTTTTTTGTATCTGTGCTTTATACGCTAAGGTTCAGGGTCAAAATCGCGCCCCTGATTAATCACGGTTATTTTACATCGGGCCATATTGGCCAGAAGAAGAGGAAAGCAATGCCACATCTCGCAGAGCTGGTTGCCAATGCCAAGGCAGCCGTAGAGAGTGCTCAGGATATCGCCGCGCTGGATAATGTGCGTGTCGAATATCTGGGTAAGAAAGGCCACCTGACACTCCAGATGACAACCCTCCGTGAATTACCTGCGGAAGAACGCCCGGCTGCGGGCGCGGTCATCAATGAAGCGAAAGCGCAGGTTCAGGAAGCCCTGAACGCGCGTAAAAATATGCTGGAGTCCGCTGAACTGAATGCCCGCCTGGCAGAGGAAACAATTGACGTTTCCCTGCCTGGCCGTCGCATCGAAAACGGTGGTCTGCACCCGGTGACCCGTACTATCGACCGCATTGAAACCTTCTTTGGTGAATTAGGCTTTACCGTGGAAACCGGCCCTGAAATCGAAGATGACTATCACAACTTTGATGCCCTGAACATTCCGGGTCATCACCCGGCACGTGCCGATCACGATACTTTCTGGTTTGATGCCAAGCGCCTGCTGCGTACGCAAACTTCCGGTGTTCAGATCCGCACCATGAAAGACCAGCAGCCGCCAATTCGTATTATCGCGCCGGGCCGCGTCTATCGTAACGATTACGATCAGACTCACACCCCGATGTTCCATCAGATGGAAGGCCTGATCGTTGATAAAGACATCAGCTTCTCTAACCTGAAAGGCACATTGCACGATTTCCTGAATAACTTCTTTGAAGCTGATTTGCAGATCCGTTTCCGTCCTTCCTATTTCCCGTTCACAGAACCTTCCGCAGAAGTGGATGTAATGGGCAAAAATGGCAAATGGCTGGAAGTGCTGGGTTGCGGCATGGTGCATCCGAATGTCCTGCGCAATGTGGGCATCGACCCTGAAGTGTATTCCGGTTTTGCCTTCGGAATGGGGATGGAACGTCTGACTATGTTGCGTTATGGCGTGACTGATCTGCGTGCATTCTTCGAAAACGATCTGCGTTTCCTCAAACAGTTTAAGTAAGGCGGGAATATCACATGAAATTCAGTGAACTCTGGTTGCGTGAGTGGGTAAACCCAGCCATTAGCAGCGAAGCATTATCAGACCAAATTACTATGGCCGGCCTGGAAGTTGATGGCGTTGAGCCGGTTGCAGGCGCATTTAATGGCGTGGTTGTCGGTGAAGTTGTCGAATGCGGTCAGCATCCAAACGCAGACAAACTGCGTGTGACTAAAGTCAATGTGGGCGGCGATCGTCTGCTGGACATCGTTTGTGGCGCGCCAAACTGTCGTCAGGGCCTTAAAGTTGCAGTTGCAACGGTGGGCGCCGTATTGCCGGGTGATTTCAAAATCAAAGCTGCCAAATTGCGTGGCGAGCCTTCAGAAGGCATGCTGTGTTCGTTCTCTGAGCTGGGTATTTCAGAGGATCACGACGGTATTATTGAACTGCCACTTGATGCGCCAGTCGGTACAGATATCCGTGAATTCCTGAAACTCGATGACACCACGATTGAAATCAGCGTAACGCCAAACCGTGCTGATTGCCTGGGTATCCTCGGCGTGGCGCGTGATGTTGCTGTCATCAACCAGTTGCCACTGGTTGAGCCGGAAATGAACCCGGTGAAAGCAACGATTGATGCCACCATCCCCATTGATGTGCAGGCGCCACAAGCGTGTCCGCGCTATCTGGGCCGTGTCGTTAAAGGCATCAACGTTAAAGCACCTACACCATTGTGGATGCGTGAAAAACTGCGTCGCTGTGGCACCCGTTCTATCGACGCCGTGGTCGATATCACGAACTACGTGTTACTCGAACTCGGTCAGCCAATGCATGCGTTTGATCTGAATCGCATCAGTGGTGGCATCGTCGTGCGCATGGCGCAGAAAAACGAAGCATTAACGTTGCTCGATGGCACAGAGGCGAAACTGGCGGAAGATACGCTGGTCATCGCAGACCATGAGAAAGCCCTGGCAATGGCCGGTATCTTTGGTGGCGAACATTCCGGTGTGAACGACGAGACGCAGGACGTCCTGCTGGAATCTGCATTCTTTGCTCCGCTCTCAATTACTGGCCGTGCACGCCGTCAGGGTCTGCACACGGATGCTTCTCATCGCTATGAACGTGGTGTGGATCCTGAGCTGCAGTTCAAAGCTATCGAACGGGCTACTGCGTTGTTGCTGAGCATTTGTGGTGGTGAAGCCGGTCCGGTCATTGAAGCGACCTCCGACGTTGATTTGCCGAAAGCGGCAACCATCACCTTGCGTCGTGAAAAACTGGATCGCCTGATCGGGCATCATGTTGAAGATGCTCAGGTGACTGACATCCTGACCCGTCTGGGGTGTAAGGTTCAGCATAATGGCGACCACTGGGTAGCTGTGGCGCCAAGCTGGCGTTTCGATATGCAAATCGAAGAAGACCTGGTGGAAGAAGTCGCGCGTGTCTACGGCTACAACAACATTCCTGATGTGCCGGTTAAAGCCAGTCTGGTGATGACCAAACACCGTGAAGCGAACCTTTCACTGAAACGTGTGAAAAATCTGCTGGTTGATCGTGGTTTCCAGGAAGCGATCACTTACAGTTTTGTCGATCCAAAAGTGCAGGCTCTGCTGCATCCTGGCGAAGAAGCGCTGATTTTACCCAGCCCGATCTCGGTTGAAATGTCTGCAATGCGTCTTTCCCTGTGGTCTGGCCTGCTGACTGCTGTAGTAAATAACCAGAATCGTCAGCAAAGTCGCGTACGTTTATTTGAAAGCGGCCTGCGCTTTGTACCTGATACGCAAGCCGATTTGGGTATCCGTCAGGACGTCATGCTGTCTGGTGTAATCTCCGGTACTAAAAATGAAGAGCATTGGGATCTGGCGCGTCAGGCAGTTGACTACTACGATTTGAAAGGTGATCTTGAGGCTATTCTTGAGCTTACCGGCAAAATGAACGATGTACAGTTCAAGGTGGAAGCGAATCCTGCGTTGCATCCTGGGCAGAGCGCAGCAATTTATTTACGCGGCGAACGTATTGGTTTCATTGGTGTAGTACACCCTGAGCTGGAACGTAAACTCGATCTTAATGGTCGTACCGTGGTCTTCGAACTGTTGTGGAATAAGGTCGCAGACCGCGTACTGCCTGATGCGAAAGAGATTTCTCGCTTCCCGGCGAACCGTCGTGACATCGCTGTTGTAGTGGCCGAAAACGTGCCCGCAGACGATATTTTGGCAGAGTGCAAGAAAGTTGGCGCAAATCAGGTAGTTGGCGTAAACTTGTTTGATGTGTACCGTGGCAAGGGCGTAGCTGAAGGTTACAAGAGCCTGGCTATCAGTCTGGTGTTGCAGGATACCGGCCGTACACTGGAAGAAGAGGAGATCGCCGCTACCGTTGCAAAATGTGTAGAGGCTCTAAAACAGCGATTCCAAGCATCCTTGAGGGATTGAACCTATGGCGCTTACTAAAGCTGAAATGTCAGAACACCTGTTTGAAAAGCTCGGGCTGAGCAAACGGGATGCCAAAGACCTTGTTGAAATATTTTTCGAAGAAGTACGTCGTGCTTTGGAAAATGGCGAGCAAGTTAAACTGTCTGGCTTTGGCAATTTTGATTTGCGTGACAAAAACCAACGTCCGGGACGTAACCCGAAAACCGGCGAAGATATTCCGATCACGGCGCGTCGTGTGGTGACTTTCCGTCCGGGACAGAAATTGAAAAGTCGTGTAGAGAATGCCACGCCGAAAGAATAAGTGAAAACATCAAAAAGGCCGCGAAAGCGGCCTTTTTTTTATCTGATTTTTAAGAGTGCAGTGTCATCGGAAACAATAGGTTTTAACGCTTTTAAGTAATTAGCACAGAAAGTGAAAAGATAGCGTTAAAGGGGTAGGCGGTTCAGGATTAGTCTGATAGATTAAATTTCAAGGCCTGAAAAGAACTTTGGTTTATTATTTATCCGGATGCCATTCAAATAAAACGGGGCCGAAGCCCCTATGGTAAGTCACTCATTATGTTCAGTTAATAATATGTACATATTAATATCTGAATAAAAGGCACCGGACAAATTAACCGGGAACGGGAGAATGGAATTATAAAAGGTGACTAGTGGTTATAGAACATACGAGGTCCACCCGGACCGCCGCCACCGTGCCCACCGCCGCCATGACCGCCACCACCAGGACCCCAAAATGGTGGGAATAAACAGCCACTGAGGCTGATGACAACCAGAGCAATGCTCAACAGAGCGAAAATACGACGCATAAAATACATCCTTCGTTTGAATAAACAGGTCGATTATAAATAGAATGCAGACAGGTTGTTGTCAGGCTTGCGTTAAGATTTGTTAGTGTCTTAATAGGAATTGAATAGATAACACACACCGTCTTGTTGAATTATTTCAACCAGGACATGTTTGTGTTTTTATTGTAAGGTCAGAGCAAGTTATCCGAAAATACGCTTATTTCTTATATTTTCTTCAATACCTGACTGATATAAAAATCACGTCATAAAAAATAAAGAAGGCGTAACTAACGTGAAAAAATCTCTCTTATTGCTTTGTTGTGCACTGGCTTTGCCTGTGATCGCGCAGGCAAATGTTTCTATTGACCTCAACGTACCTGGCGTATCACTTCACCTCGGGGATCAGGATCAGCGCGGTTACTATTGGGATGGCTATGACTGGCGTCCACCGCAGTGGTGGCGTGATCATCAGGGCCATCATTACGGTGAGCGTAATGAACATGGCATGTACTGGCACGGTAATCGCTGGGACGCTAAACCACCGCAGCGTAACCATGATAAGCCGGGGCGTAATCAGCCAGGACCGCAGCCCCATAACCCGGGCCGTCCGAACGGTAATGATCATCATGATAATAATGGTCATCAGGGGAACGGCCAGCCGATCCCGCCGAATGGTTATCAGGGACACTGATTTTCCCTGTAAATGCCCAACGTGTCCGAAGCCGGTGCTCAGTCACCGGCTTTTTCAATTTCTATTTATGGTATTCAGCCGTTCTTCGCTAGAGCTAACTGCCTAATATCGGTAGGATAGTCACTTCCCGTGAGCCCCAGGAATTAGCCATTCATGCCTATCCCGCAGACCTTTTCTGCCTTTGAACAGCAACAGAAATACCGTGACCGCCGCTGGTTATACGGGCTGGGTATGTTCTTGTTGTTGATATGGGTGTTCAGTCTGAGTGCGGGTGAACGCTGGCTGTGGCCGGATCAATGGCTCAGCACTGAGGCGCGTCTGTTCGTGTGGCAATTACGGTTTCCGCGCGCTGTCGCTGTCATTTTGGTGGGCGCAAGTCTCGCTGTCTCCGGGGCAGTGATGCAGTCGTTGTTCGAAAATCCTCTTGCCGAGCCCGGTTTACTCGGTGTTGCCAATGGTGCCTGCGTCGCGCTGGTTTTATGTGTCATGTTAAGCCACGGCCTGTTGCCTGTTTGGATCATGAGTCTGGCAGCCATCGCGGGCGCTCTGATTGTCACTTTCTTTCTGCTATATATTGCCCGTAAACGCCTTTTGACGAATGCCCGTATGCTTCTTGTCGGGATTGCTATTGGGATTGTCTGCAGTGCTTTAATGACCTGGGCGATTTATTTCAGCAACAATCTCGATTTACGGCAGTTGATGTACTGGATGATGGGCGGATTTGGCGGTGTTGACTGGAATCAGCTCTGGCTGGGATTAATGTTGCTGCCTGTTTTACTGTGGCTGGTCTTACAGGGGAATGCACTCAATCTATTGTCTCTCGGGACGCAGCAGGCGAGGCAACTCGGCATATCGCTGAACACCTGGCGTTATATTCTGGTGCTTGCCGTCGGCTGGATGGTCGGGTTGAGCGTCGCCTTATCGGGCGTCATCGGTTTTATCGGGCTGATCATCCCGCATATTCTCAGGCTTTGCGGGATCACCGATCAGCGCCGTTTGCTGCCCGCCTGTGCGCTTTGCGGCGCTTCAGTTTTACTGTTAGCGGATGTGCTGGCGCGAATTGGTTTATCTGCGGCGGAATTACCGATTGGTGTGGTGACTGCCACGCTGGGTGCACCGGTATTCATCTGGTTGCTGACCAGAACCGGACAAATCCGCTGATGCTTTTCGGTGTGTCGGCTATGCTGTTCACTGAAACCCTTCCCCTAACCTACAAATATCAGGACGAAAACGATGAGTAATGAAATTTATAATATCTCCCTGAAAACTATCGATGGCGAAACCACGACGCTCGGTGCTTATAAAGGTTCTGTATTGCTGGTCGTGAATGTGGCATCACAATGTGGCCTGACCAAGCAATATGAGGGGCTGGAAAATATCTACCAGGCCTGGCACGATCGTGGTTTTGAAGTGCTGGGGTTCCCGTGCAATGAATTCGGCGCACAGGAACCGGGCACTGAAGATGAGATCAAAACCTTCTGCACCACCCATTTTGGCGTGAAATTCCCGATGTTTAGCAAAATTAACGTCAACGGAGACAACCGTCATCCGCTGTATTCAGCGCTGATTGCAGCCTGCCCGACAGCCGTCAAACCGGAAGACAGCGCGTTCTACGAACGTCTGGCCAGCAAAGGTCGTCAACCTCTTAAGCCCGATGATATCTTGTGGAATTTTGAGAAATTCCTGATTGGTCGTGACGGCACCGTGGTTCAGCGTTTTGCACCCGATATGACACCGGAAGATCCGATCCTTATGGAAACCATCAAAGCCGCACTGGCGAAATAATTTGCGTGTGAATACACCAATGCTGGAATGTCGTGAGATAACCGTTGCGGGGCGGCTTAGCGCATTTAGCGCGCAGATTGTGCCGGGCTGTCGGATCCATATTATCGGCCCGAATGGCGCCGGGAAAAGCACTTTACTGACCCGTCTGGCGGGTATGTCGGCAGGGGGAGGCGAGGTTATTCTCGACGGACAACCGCTTGCCGACGTTCCCGGACCCAGGCTGGCACGTCTTCGCGCCTGGTTATGCCAGCAACTGACCCCGGCATCCCTGATGCCGGTATTTCAATATTTGTCCCTTCATCAGCCGCGAGAAGTGGATCCTGCTGTTCTTGAGCGCACGGTTTCATGTTTATGTGATGCTTTACATCTCAGCGATAAACTTGGCCGGCCGGTCACGCATTTATCCGGCGGGGAATGGCAGCGGGTGAGGCTGGCGGCTGCTTTATTGCAAGTGTGGCCGACGGTGAATCCTGATAGTCAGCTTTTATTCCTTGATGAGCCGATGAACAGCCTGGATGTTGCCCAGCAGCAGGCGCTGGATCAGTTACTTGCGGAGTTTTGCGCGGCAGGACGTTCCGTGGTGTTAAGCGATCATGATCTCAACCATACCCTCCATTACGCACATCAGATCTGGCTTATGTCGCAGGGTCAGGTGATGGCGGCGGGAAAATGTGCTGATGTCATGCAGCCTGAAATACTTTCAGACGTGTACAAAGTGGCATTTCAGATACACGAACTGGCAGGCAGGCAATGGATAATGGCGACCTGAGCTTAATGCATAGCGGTTTAATTATATTATTATTGGGGTTTACGCTTTACCCCAATTCTTATTTGTTCATAAAAAACGCAGAAGATGCATTGTTTTAATAAAGTTCATTTTTTTCATAAAAACATAATTTAATGTAATTGATTGTTATTAAATGATTTTTATTTTTTCCTGCTATTTAATTTTTGTTTATTTACTTTCTGTTTAGCTTCGCGTGACTGGTAAATCCTTAAGGTTAAATTAAGATTAAACCGACATCATAAGATCCATAATTTCATGACGGCGTTTACTTACTGTTAAATAAATGCGGTCTACAGTCGGTATCGGTAATTACCTTTTTGGGATAGCGTAATGGAAAACTTTTTGCCTTTTTCCCGTCCGTCTATGGGCGAAGAAGAAATAGCTGCAGTGGGGCAGGTTTTACGTTCTGGCTGGATCACCACAGGGCCACAGACTCATCAGCTTGAACAGGATTTTTCTGCCACTTTCGGTTGTAAGCATGCTATCGCAGTCAGTTCTGCGACCGGCGGCATGCATGTCACCCTGATGGCGCTCGGCATCGGACCGGGCGATGAAGTGATCACGCCTTCACAGACCTGGGTTTCAACCATCAACATGATTGTCCTGCTCGGCGCAGAACCGGTGATGATTGATGTTGATCCTGACACGTTGATGGTCAGTGCCGACGCGGTTGCTGCGGCTATCACGCCAAAAACCAAAGCGATTATCCCGGTGCATTACGCCGGCGCGCCTTTAGACCTTGACCCGATTTATGCTGTTGCTAATGAACACGGTATTCCGGTCGTGGAGGATGCTGCGCACGCGGCAGGCACAAAATACCGTGAACGCTGGATTGGCGCACAGGGGACAGCAATTTTCTCGTTCCACGCGATCAAAAATATGACCTGCGCAGAAGGCGGTCTGATTGCCACCGACGATGATGCTCTGGCTGAAAAAGTACGTGCGTTGAAATTCCACGGTCTGGCGGTTGATGCATTTGATCGTCAGGTGCTGGGGCGTAAACCGCAGGCTGAAGTGGTTGAGCCAGGCTTTAAATACAATCTCTCCGACATTCATGCCTCTGTGGCTGTCGTGCAGCTTAAACGTCTTGCACAAATGAATGCCCGCCGTGCGGAGCTGGCACAGCGTTATCTGGATAAATTACAGGGCTCACCTTATCTGCCAATGGCTGTACCGGCTTACCCGCACCTTCATGCGTGGCACTTATTCATGATCCGTGTGGATGAAGCGCGTTGTGGTATCAGCCGTGACGCACTGATGGAACGTCTGAAAGAGCAGGGGATCGGAACGGGTTTACATTTCCGTGCAGCTCACACCCAAAAATATTACCGCGAACGTTATCCGCACCTGAGCCTGCCAAACAGTGAATGGAATTCGGCACGTTTATGCAGTTTGCCGCTGTTCCCTGATATGCAGGACAGCGATGTGGACCGCGTTGTCGCGGCTCTTTTTTCCCTTCTGGAGGCGCAGTAGTGGCGCAATACGAACCAATCCGTAAAGTCTCGGTGGTTATCCCGGTCTACAACGAAGAAGAAAGCCTGCCGGCGTTGCTTTCCCGCACGCAGGCCGCTTGTCAGCAATTAACCCAGCAATACGAAATCATTCTGGTGGATGACGGCAGTTCTGACAGCTCCGGCGACATGCTCGCTGCCGCTGCAGAACAACCGAACAGCCATGTTATTGCCGTTTTGCTCAACCGCAATTACGGCCAGCATTCCGCCATTATGGCCGGTTTTAGCCATGTGACCGGTGATCTGGTCATTACGCTTGATGCTGACCTGCAAAATCCACCGGAAGAAATCCCGCGCCTGGTCGCCACTGCTGATGAAGGCTATGACGTTGTCGGCACCGTACGTGCAAATCGTCGCGATTCCTGGTTCCGTAAAACGGCATCAAAGATGATCAACATGATGATCCAACGTGCCACCGGTAAATCGATGGGTGACTACGGCTGTATGCTACGGGCTTATCGCCGTCACATTATCGAAGCTATGCTGCATTGCCATGAGCGCAGTACCTTTATTCCTATTCTGGCCAACACATTCGCGCGCAGAACCATAGAAATTCCGGTTCAGCATTCTGAGCGTGAGTTTGGTGATTCCAAATACAGTCTGATGAAACTGATTAACCTGATGTATGACCTGATCACTTGTCTGACGACAACACCGCTGAGAATGCTCAGTGTTGTTGGCAGTGTGATTGCCATCTTCGGTTTCCTGCTGGCGGTATTCCTCATTTTAATGCGCCTGATCAACGGCCCTGAGTGGTCTGCGGAAGGCGTATTCACGCTATTTGCATTGTTATTTATGTTTATCGGTGCGCAGTTTGTCGGTATGGGATTACTCGGTGAATACATCGGGCGGATCTACAACGATGTTCGTGCGCGTCCCCGTTATTTTGTTCAAAAAGTCGTCGGCGTTCGTTCCGAAGACCACAGTCAGGAAGAAGAGTAATGAAAGCGATTGTATTTGCCTATCATGATATTGGTTGTGTTGGTTTACAGGCTCTGGTTGACGCGGGTTATGATGTTCAGGCAGTTTTCACCCACACTGATTCCCCGAATGAAAACCAGTTCTTTTCTTCCGTTGCCCGTCAGGGCGCTGAGCTGAACCTGCCCGTTTATGCACCGGAAGATGTTAACCATCCATTGTGGGTTGACCGCATCCGTGCTTTACAGCCCGATATCATCTTCTCTTTCTACTACCGTAATATGCTGAGCGAAGAGATTTTATCTCTGGCGCCGCAGGGTGGCTTCAATCTGCACGGTTCATTGCTGCCGCGTTACCGTGGTCGTGCACCGGTTAACTGGGCGCTCCTCAACGGTGAAACCGAAACGGGTGTCACTTTGCATAAAATGGTCAAACGACCGGATGCAGGTGATATCGTTGGTCAGCGCAAAGTGGCGATCACTGGCGATGACACGGCGCTGAAACTTCATGCCAAAGTGCGTGAGGCAGCGAAAGCATTACTGACAGATCTGTTGCCGGAAATGAAAGCGGGTAACATCACACTGACGGCGCAAGACGAATCTCAGGCCAGTTACTTTGGTCGCCGTACCGCCGCTGACGGTGAAATTCACTGGCACAAATCGGCCACTGAAATTAATAACCTGATCCGCGCGGTGACTGAACCCTATCCCGGCGCATTCTCTTATCTCGGCCAACGTAAGCTGACTATCTGGCGCGCACGTCCGCTGGCAACTCAGCACGACAAACAACCGGGCACCGTGCTTTCTTCTGATCCGCTGACCATCGCCTGTGGCGAAGGCGCGCTGGAAATTCTGGCAGGGCAGAGTGAAAACGGCCTGTATGTACAGGGTTCCCGTCTGGCGCTGGAACTGGGCATTATGCCGGATATGCGTGTCGCAACGTTGCCCACGGCGGTGATGAAACGCCGTACCCGTGTTTTAATCCTCGGCGTGAATGGTTTTATCGGTAACCACCTGAGTGAGCGTTTGCTTCGCGAAGACCGCTATGAAATTTATGGCCTGGATATCAGCTCTGACGCGATCAGCCGCTTTATGGGTAATCCGCATTTCCACTTCGTGGAAGGCGATATCAGCATCCATTCAGAGTGGATCGAATATCACATCAAAAAATGCGACGTCGTTCTGCCGCTGGTGGCGATTGCAACGCCAATCGAATACACCCGTAATCCGCTGCGCGTATTCGAACTGGATTTCGAAGAAAACCTGAAAATTGTCCGCGATTGCGTTAAATACAAAAAACGCATTATCTTCCCGTCAACGTCTGAAGTTTACGGCATGTGTGATGATAAGGAATTCGACGAAGATCATTCCCGTCTGATTGTCGGCCCGATCAACAAACAGCGCTGGATTTACTCTGTTTCCAAGCAACTGCTGGACCGCGTGATCTGGGCTTACGGCGCGAAAGAAGGCCTGAAGTTCACCCTGTTCCGTCCGTTCAACTGGATGGGACCACGTCTGGATAACCTGGATGCTGCGCGTATCGGCAGTTCCCGTGCGATCACCCAACTGATTCTTAATCTGGTTGAAGGATCACCGATCAAACTGGTGGATGGCGGCGAGCAAAAGCGTTGCTTCACTGATATCAACGACGGTATTGAAGCGTTGTTCCGGATCATCGAGAACCGCGACAACTTATGTGATGGCCAGATTATTAACATCGGTAATCCGACTAACGAAGCGAGCATTCGTGAACTGGCAGAAATGCTGCTGAGCAGTTTTGAATCACATCCGTTGCGCGCGCAGTTCCCGCCGTTCGCTGGTTTCAATCTGGTGGAAAGCAGCACGTATTACGGAAAAGGCTATCAGGACGTGGAGCACCGTACGCCGAGCATCAAAAATGCCCGTCGTCTGCTTAACTGGAAACCGGAAATCGGCATGGATAAAACCGTTGCTGAAACCCTGGATTTCTTCCTGCGTTCAGTAAATCCTGACGCTGGCAAAGCCTGAAACGGTGCCCGTCATGAAGAAAGTGGGTCTGCGCATTGATGTGGATACCTGGAGTGGCACCCGCGAGGGTGTCCCTCAGCTTCTGCAAACTCTTGCAAATCATAAAATCACTGCCAGTTTCTTCTTCAGTGTTGGCCCGGATAATATGGGGCGTCATTTATGGCGCCTGCTTAAACCGCGCTTCCTGTGGAAAATGCTGCGCTCTAATGCGGCGTCTCTTTACGGCTGGGATATCTTACTGGCAGGCACCGCGTGGCCGGGTAAACTTATCGCGCGTGATCTCGGTTATCTGATGAAAGAAACTGCAAAACGCGGGCATGAAGTCGGGCTGCACGCCTGGGATCATCAGGGCTGGCAGGCAAAAGTCGGGAAATGGTCCGAGAAACAGCTGGAAGCACAAATCCGCCTGGGGCTGGATGCGCTCGAAAAAAGTTTGGGCCATGATGTCGAATGTTCGGCTGTCGCAGGCTGGCGTGCCGATGAGCGGGTTATCGAAGTCAAAGAACGTTTCCACTTTTACTACAACAGTGATTGCCGCGGAACGCGACCTTTCCTGCCGGTACTGGAAAACGGAACACTGGGCACTGTGCAGATTCCCGTGACGTTACCCACTTATGACGAAGTGGCTGGCGGCGAGATTAACGCCGATAACTTCAACGACTTTATTCTTGATGCTATTTCGAAAGAGCATGGTGTACCGGTTTATACCATTCATGCCGAAGTGGAAGGCATGTCACTGGCTAAACAGTTCGATGAATTGTTAACCCGTGCGTCTGCGCAGGGGATCCAGTTTTGCGCGCTGGGTGAGTTGCTGCCGCAAGATCTCAGTACATTGCCAAGAGGCAAAGTGGTTCGCGCCAGTTTCCCGGGTCGGGAAGGCTGGTTAGGCTGTCAGCAAGAAGGTTTTTCCTGATGTCGAAAACAATTAAAGGCTTGTGGGGCACGCTGATTTTGGTGTTCTTTGCCCTGGTTTACCTTGTTCCTCTTAACACCCGTCTCTTATGGCAACCCGATGAAACCCGTTATGCAGAAATCAGCCGCGAAATGCTCCAGCGCGGCGACTGGGTTGTGCCACATCTTCTCGGGTTACGCTATTTTGAGAAACCCGTCGCGGGTTACTGGTTTAACAATATCAGCCAGATGATTTTTGGCGACAGCAACTTTGCCGTGCGTTTTGGATCGGTATTCAGCACGGCGCTTAGCGCGATTTTAGTGTTCTGGCTGGCGCATCTTATGTGGCGCAACCGCCAGACGGCTTACACTGCGGCATTGATTTATCTGTCCATGACGTTGGTTTTCGGCATCGGGACTTACAGTGTGATGGATCCGATGATCACGCTGTGGATGACGGCCGCAATGGTCGCAAGCTATTTCTGCCTGCGGGTATCGCGTACACCGCAAAAAGCCCTGAGCTGGATTGCACTCGGGCTGGCCTGTGGTATGGGTTTTATGACCAAAGGCTTTCTGGCGCTGGCGTTACCGGTTATTGCGGTTCTGCCGATTATCTGGCGCGAAAAGCGTTTCAAAACCCTGCTTGGCTGGGGGCCCCTGGCGATTGTGAGTGCGGCGGTACTGAGCCTGCCGTGGGTGCTGGCGATAGCACACCGGGAGCCGGACTTCTGGAACTACTTCTTCTGGGTTGAGCATATTCAGCGTTTTGCTGAGGCTGATGCTCAGCACAAGGCACCTTTCTGGTATTACCTGCCGGTGCTGTTTCTGGGGGCGCTGCCATGGCTCGGGTTGTTACCGGGAGCTTTGCGGGCGGGCTGGACTCAACGCGTCATGCGTCCGGAATTGTTCTTCCTGCTGAGCTGGGCAATCATGCCGCTGATTTTCTTTAGCATTGCTAAAGGTAAATTGCCGACTTACATTTTGCCGTGCTTTGCGCCGCTTGCCCTGCTGATGGCGGATTATTTAGATAAGATCCTTGAGTCAGGAAAATTACGTGCACTGAAAGCCAATGGGACCCTCAACATCGTGTTTGGTGTGTTGCTGGCCGTGGCAGTTCTGTTGATCTCCGGCATATTACCTTTCCACATCAAAGCCGTGTTCAGTCGTTCTGAGTTGCCGCATGCCCTGATCGGTATTCTGTGTTTTGCCGTGTGGGCGCTGGCTGGCGCAGTGTCGCTGACGGATTTGAAAAAGCGCTGGTATTGGGCTGCCCTTTGCCCGCTGGTGCTGGCATTGCTGGCCGGACAGGCTATTCCGAAAAAAGTGATGGATTCCAAACAGCCACAGCCCTTTTTGACGCAAAATATGGCGTTGCTGAAAGACAGTCGTTATGTGCTGACAGATAACGTTGGTGTGGCAACCGCAGTTGCGTGGACACTCAAGCGCAGCGATATTCTGATGTTTGATGAAAAGGGTGAGCTGCAATACGGTTTGAGCTATCCGGATGCCAAAGACAATTTTGTCGATGCGGCACATTTCTCACAGTGGCTGCAACAAGCGCGTCAGGCAGGAAATGTCTCTCTGATCCTCAGACTTGACCGTAATGCTGCGGTGAAATCCTCTCTGCCTCCTGCGGATCAAACGGTGCGGATCGACCGTCAGGCACTGTTATTCTACAAAAAACTGCCATGACCGGTTTCCTTCTGGTTCTTGTCGTCAGCGTTGTCACCTGTGCCGGTCAGCTTTGTCAGAAGCAGGCCGCACAGGTTGCTGCGCATGGCATGGCGAGGGTTTTACGCTGGCTCGGGCTGGCGATATTGTTGCTCGGTATCGCCATGCTGTTATGGTTACGTGTATTGCAATTATTGCCGCTGAGCCTGGCTTATCCGATGCTCAGCCTGAATTTCGTCTTGATCACGCTGTGTGCCCGATGGTTCTTCGGTGAAGTTGTCGATGGCCGCCACTGGTGCGGCGTCGCACTGATCATGTGTGGTATTGCACTAATGAGTGTCAGCTTATGAAAGGATACCTGTGGAGTGCGGGAAGTGTTTTGCTGGTAACGGCGGCACAATTACTGATGAAATGGGGCATAGTGCAGATCCCGTTGTTTTCACTGGCCGCTATAGATACTCCCTTTATTGTTAGCCATTTACATGCCCTGATTGCCGTTTTTATGGGGCTGTGTGGCTATATATTATCGATGGGATGCTGGTTCTTTGCCTTGCGTTACCTGCCACTCAACCGGGCGTATACCTTACTGAGTCTGAGTTATGCGCTGGTGTATATTGCCGCAGTAACGCTGCCCTGGTTCAATGAAAGCATCAGCTTAAGTAAAACAATTGGCGGGTTGCTTATCCTGTCAGGTGTCTGGCTTATCCACAGTAAACCGGTAAAAAAATCCCATTGAATGATTTTTATGACGATAAAAAACATCATTAAACATTGGATGACGGATAAAATAGCGCTAAATTCTATTAGTTCTTAGATAACGGCGACTTATCCGGCGCGCGTAAACCTTCGCGTCTGGTCAGGCCGTGATGCTATTCGAGAAGGAATGCACTATGCGCTGCTCATCCGTATCCATGTATTCCCTGCTGGCCGTTGCCGCATTAATTCTTAACGGTTGCAGCAGCCACGCTCCGCCGCCAAGCGGCAGGTTTGCCGATTCTATTACTGTCGTGGCCGAGCTTAACGACCAGCTCAGCCAATGGCACGGTGCCCCGTATCGTTACGGCGGATTACAACCGAGCGGCGTTGACTGTTCTGGTTTTGTCTTCCGCACTTACCGCGATCGGTTTGGCGTCGTGCTGCCGAGAACGACCGCCGACCAGACCAAAATTGGCACCAAAGTGCCACGTGATGAATTGTTGCCCGGCGACTTAGTCTTCTTCAAAACCGGCAGCGGTGAAAATGGTTTGCATGTCGGTATTTATGATACTGCCGATCAGTTTATTCATGCCTCGACCAGCCAGGGCGTGACCCGTTCTTCACTCGACAACGTTTACTGGCGAAAAGTGTACTGGCAGGCGCGCCGTATCTGACACGGTGCCCAATCGCATTCCCCCTGATTTCACTGCGTATTTCATCCTGTTTTTTGCTGTTATTATCAAAGCAGACTCATTCAGGATGAATATGCAATGAAACCTCTCAGACTATTACTTTCCGATTCTTACGATCCCTGGTTCAATCTGGCCGTAGAAGATTGTATTTTCCGCGAGATGACCACGCAGCGTGTGTTATTCCTCTGGCGAAATTCCGAAACCGTGGTTATCGGGCAGGCGCAGAATCCGTGGAAAGAATGCAATACCCGCAGAATGGAAGAAGACGGCATTCGTCTGGCGCGGCGCAGCAGTGGCGGCGGGGCGGTTTTTCACGATCTCGGGAATACCTGTTTCACCTTCATGGCGGGCAAACCGGAATACGATAAAAGCGTTTCAACCGGCATTATTCTCAACGCACTAAAAACGCTGGGTATCGATGCTACTGCCTCGGGTCGTAACGATCTGGTGGTACAGACGCCGGAAGGCGAGCGGAAAATTTCCGGTTCCGCCTATCGTGAAACAGCCGACCGCGGCTTCCATCACGGCACGTTACTGCTTAATGCCGATCTCAGCCGTCTCGCCAACTATCTCAATCCGGACGTCAAAAAGTTGCAGGCGAAAGGGATCACTTCGGTGCGTTCGAGGGTCGCGAATCTCAATGAGTTTGTGCCGGATATCAATCATGAGCAAATTTGCCAGGCCGTGATTGCGGCATTTTTCGACTGGTATGGTGGGAATGTAAAACCTGAAATCATCTCTCCGGAGGTGTTTCCTGACATTCCGGGATTCCCCGAAAGATTTGCTAAACAAAGCAGCTGGGAATGGAATTTCGGGAAAGCACCGGCCTTCAGCCATTTACTGAACGAACGGTTTATCTGGGGCGGGGTGGATATTCACTTTGATGTGGAGAAGGGCAACATCAGCCGTGCGCAGATTTTCACCGACAGCCTTAATCCCGCACCGTTACAGAGATTAGCCGCGGAGCTGGCAGGCACGCGCTATCACGCGCAGGACGTCGGGGAAGCCTGCCAGCGCATCATTATCCGATATCCGGCGATGCAGGCTGAACTCACTGAACTGCAAAACTGGCTGGTGCGTTGTATCCAGTAAAGTTGAGAATGCCGGAGGTCGGTGATGATGACGAATAACCTCCGGTTTATTATTACCTTAGCAAAATTACTCATCATTCTTAAAAGCCCGGTTGTGAATCCCGTCACTTGCGCAATATTCCATAAGACACTATAACCATTAGCTAAAATATTTAGTAACATGCTTTTTGGGCATTAGCACAAAACAAAGCAGGAATTCTTGTTGAAAAAGGATTGATAGCGCTCACAAGGCAAGTTGCGTGTTTTCACCTCTGGCGATAAGATTAGTCTGAAATCCCTGTGTTGACTGTTATAACCCCTAAAAAGAAGGCAATAAGGGAAAGGCGTTTTTAAAAAACTTTGAATCGCAGCCGCTCGTGTGGTCGTCTCTGTACACTTACAACCGGACAGGCTCTTTATTGATATCAATTTCTCTAATATTTCGGTTTCGCCTCGGGGCTCCGGTATCTTTATGATCTGATTGATAGTCAAAAAAGTTATTAATCAATTAGTCGTGCCGTTGATGTTTTGGACAAAAATGAAAATACAATTCGATACGGCCTTTAACAGCAGCTACCTGTGCCAGCCGGTCTATACCATTGACGGGAAATTACTCGCCATAGAATTAATTTGCCGTTTTTCCAGCGCAGACAGCAAGTTAGTCATGCCCACAGAACTGGTACTGAACCTGTTAACACCGCAGCAGTTATTACGGTTTCTTAATGAGCAACAGATATGGGCGGGTGAGCATGCCCGATGGTTTAGCGATAATCAGGTTATTTTGAATATCAGTGTTGAGGAAAAACAGGTGGCCTTATTGCTGGAAGATGAAAATCTCCGCAATGCGTTCAGCATGCATACTTTCATTCATCTTAATCTGAGCGAGTCGTTTCCGCGTCTTTCCGAAGGCAAAAATAACCAGCAACTGGTTGCATTAAAACAATATTTTCCACTTTGTCTGGAAAGCTTCGGCTCAGGCACTATTAACATGGTGCCCGTTTTTGACCATCTTTTTCAGTGGGTGAAGCTCGACAAAAATCTTTTCTGGCAGCTCTGTGAGGGGGAACATTTCACTATCGTGATGCCCTCGCTGATAAGAAATGTTAACCGTTTTTGCCGTAATATTGTGGTCGACGGGCTCGACTCTCAGGACTATTTTGATGCGTTACGCAAAGTAGAAATACAAGGGGTGAAGGGTTTGCTATGGCCTGGTGTTGAGCCCGCTGAACTGGACAGCCTGCTTGTGCGGCCCACCCAATTTCACTGATCGTCGCAGGTTGTTTCACTCTCAGGATCCCGGCCAGCGCCTGCTGTGCCGGGATTTTTTATCACTCAAGGTCATAATCTCCCTGCATTCGCTCCGTGTTAATTAACGTCCCGCAGTCCTACACTATTAAAAAGGGGGATTTATGCCGCGATTTGAACATCATTATGCTGACCAGTTGCCTGACTTTTACACGCAACTGCAACCGACGCCGCTAAAAGGCGCACGGCTTCTTTATCACAGCGAACCACTGGCGCGTGAACTGGGGCTGGATGACTCGCTTTTCGATGCTCAGCATCGCGAATACTGGTGCGGTGAAAAACTCTTCCCCGGTATGCAGCCTCTGGCTCAGGTTTATAGCGGGCATCAGTTCGGCCAGTGGGCCGGACAACTGGGCGACGGACGGGGTATTTTACTGGGCGAACAGGTTTTACCTTCCGGAAAACGGTTCGACTGGCATCTGAAAGGGGCCGGGCTGACACCTTACTCACGAATGGGAGATGGTCGTGCGGTTTTGCGTTCTGTCGTGCGTGAGTTTCTCGCCTCGGAAGCGCTGCATCATTTATCGGTGCCGACAACGCGGGCGTTGACGATTGCCACCAGTGATGAGCCGGTTTTCCGCGAGCAGCCTGAGCGCGGTGCGATGCTGATCCGCGTGGCGGAAAGCCATGTTCGCTTTGGTCATTTCGAGCACTTCTACTACCGCAAACAGCCTGAACATGTCAGGCAACTGGCAGATTATGTCATCGCACATCACTGGCCCCGGTTGCTGGAAAGTGAGCCGGTTGACGCATCACGCTACCAGCAATGGTTTACCAGTGTGGTGGAACGAACCGCTGCACTGATTGCACAATGGCAAAGTATCGGGTTTGCACACGGCGTAATGAATACCGACAATATGTCGATTCTCGGACTGACTATCGATTACGGCCCTTACGGTTTCCTCGACGATTATCAGCCGGGTTATATCTGCAACCATTCCGATCATCAGGGGCGTTACAGCTACGATAATCAGCCGGCGGTGGCTTACTGGAACCTGCATCGTCTGGCACAAACGTTATCCGGCCTGATGTCCACGGAACAGCTCCAGACCGCGCTTGGCGAGTATGAACCGGCGCTGATGAGAGCCTATGGCACGCTGATGCGCGGCAAACTCGGTTTCTTTACCGAGAATAAACAGGATAACGATCTGCTCACCGGGCTGCTAAGTCTGATGGCGAAAGAGGGGCGGGATTTCACGCAGACTTTCAGGTTGCTCAGCCAGACAGAACAACAGCAGGCCGCGTCGCCTTTACGGGATGAATTCATCGACCGTGACGCTTTTGACAGCTGGTATCAGGCTTATCGTCAGCGTTTACAAACGGAAGATATTGATGATGCCACGCGGCAGGACGCCATGAAACAAAGTAATCCACGCATTATTTTGAGAAATTATCTGGCGCAGAAAGCCATCGAAAGGGCTGAAGTGGATGATATCAGTGCGCTGGAGCAACTTCACCAGGCATTGCGTGACCCTTACAGCGATGCGCCTCAATATGACGAAATGGCGAAACTGCCACCCGACTGGGGAAAACACCTCGAAATATCTTGTTCGAGCTGAGATAAAAAATGCCACATCTGAATGTGGCATTTTTATTGAACCGTCTCTACTGGCGTAAGAAAACTTGCGGCAATGCGGTTTCCGGATGCGGGCAGACGTTCAAATCGGCCTGATACCAGCGGCTCAGTATGGCCTCGCTCAGTACGTCAACGGGCGTCCCGCTGGCGACCACTTTTCCGCCGTGCAATAAAATAATCCGGTCGGCATACAACGCTGCAAGATTGAGATCATGCAGCACGCAACATACCGCCAGCGGCGTTTGCCGGGTTAGCTGTCGCAGCAAACGCAACGCGTGTTGCTGATGATATAAATCCAGCGCCGATGTAGGTTCATCGAGAAACAACCAGCGTGAGGAAGGGGCGGGTTGCCAGAGCTGGATCAGTACCCGCGCCAGTTGAACCCGCTGCTGTTCGCCCCCCGATAAATGGCGATAATCTCTTTCTGCCAGATTCAGACAATCGGTTTGCGTCATGACTTCAGTCAGTGCCCGTTGCATATTTTGCTGACCGTGCGGTGAACGCCCGAGTGTCAGTACTTCCCGCACGCTAAAGCCAAACGCCAATGTACTGTTCTGACGCATAACTGCCCGGGTGCGCGCCAGTTCCTGTGCTGGCCAGTCATTGAGTTGCCTTCCCTGAAGCGAAATCTGCCCCGATTGTGGCATCAGGTAGCCGGTCAGCATACGCATCAGTGTTGATTTTCCGGCACCGTTTGGCCCAATCAACGCCACCATCTCTCCGCTTTGCAAGCTGAGTGAAACATCGTCAATTAACCGGCGGCTATTGACGGAATACGTCAGATTTTCTGCAACCATTGATGAAGTAAAGTCAGACATTACGCGGAACTCCCGGGCGCAGGATCAGCCATAAGAAATACGGCCCGCCAATCAGGCTGGTGAGCAATCCCACCGGCATTTCTGCCGGAGCAACCAGTGTGCGGGCCAGCGTGTCAGCGAGCAAAAGCAGGCAGGCACCCGCCATGGCCGATCCCGGTAATAGCCAGCGGTGGTCTGCGCCAATACGCATCCGCAACAGGTGCGGGATCACCAGACCGATAAAACCGATCACACCAGAAACCGCGACAGCAGCCCCGACCAGCAGGGCGCTCAGCAGCAATAATTGCAACTGCGTGCGGCGGACATTCACACCGAGATAGTGCGCGTCTTCTTCACCTAATTGCAGGATATTCAGGCGCCGCGCCATGAACAGGGCCGCAACACAGGCTGGCAGGATCAGCGAAGAGGCCACAGCCAGTGTCGGCCATTGCGCCTGCCCGAGACTGCCCATGCTCCACAAAGAGAACTGGCGTAACTGCTGGTCATCACTGACGTAGGTCAGCACGCCGACAGCGGCACCGCACAGTGCATTGATGGCAATACCGGCAAGCAGTAAGCGCGATAACCCACCATGGCCGAAACGACTCAGTGTAAAGACGATGGCTGAAATGGCCAGACTGCCAGCAAATGCGCTGATCATATGGCTGTACAGGGCCAGCAAGGGTGGCAATGCCAGTGGCATCACTATAGTCAGGGCAACCGCAAGCGCCGCGCCGCTGCTGATCCCAAGCAGGCCGGGGTCCGCCAGCGGGTTGCGAAACAATCCCTGCATAACCGCACCGGAACTGGCCAGCGCGCAACCGACTACCACAGCCAGCAGCACGCGGGGAAGGCGGATTGTCAGCCAGACCTGCCATAAACTATCGCCAAATGGACGTGCGAGTAACGTCCTTAACGACAGTGACATCGCGCCGGTATTCGCGGCCATCACGGCCAGCACCAGCAGAGCGCCGCCAAGGCCAATCATCGCCCAAACTGGCGAACGGCGACCTGACGGCACCGGAGGGCTCATGCTACTCATTTTGCTTGTTCCGCAGCCTGACGAAGTTGTGCCATCACCGCAGGTGTTTGCAAACCAAAGCCCAGCAGGGACATATCATCGATGACCAGCACACGCTTATTTTTGCCCGCAGGCGTCATAGCAACACCCGGCAGTTTCCACACCTGATCCATTCCACCCAGGGTTTTAACTCCGTCAGCGGTCAGTAGCAGGATATCCGGCGCACCGGCAATCACCCCTTCCTGTGACAGCGGACGGTAACGACTGAATCCCTGCATGGCATTTTTCGCCCCGACAGACGTAATCATCGCATCTGCCGCAGTATTCTGACCTGCTGCCATAGATGACATGCCACCGTGGCTCATCACAAACAACATTTTTACCGGCAGGGCATCGTGTTGAATAGCAGAAATCTGCGAACGATAGGTCGCGATCAGTTTTTCACCTTCCGCCTGACGGTTCAGCGCTGCGGCAATTACTTCGATTTTATCCGGGACGATGTCCGCAGAAGGTTTCCCCGGCACACGAACCACTTTTACGCCGTTCTGCTCAAGCTGTTTTAACACCAGTGAGGGTTCTGCCAGTTCGCTGCTCAGCACCAGCGACGGGTGCATAGACAAAATCCCTTCAGTATTGAGCTGGCGCATATAACCGACGTCCGGCAGGGCCAGTACTGCCTGCGGACGCAAGCTGGTACTGTCGCGGGCGACCACTTCGTTGCCCGCACCGAGTGCGTAAACAATTTCGGTAACGTCACCGCCAATACTGACAAGCTTTTCAGCGGCATACAGCATCGGGGTCGCCAGCAATGCTGTAATAGCGGCCACCATTTTCAAGGTTTTGTTCATGCTGCAACACCTTCATTGCTAAGTTGCGCCAGTTGTTCCCGCCACTGAGTTTGTTCAGGATTGCCTTCGTTACGCTGACCGTAAAGTTGCGCGATCTGCGTACCATCAGCGGCAAATAACTCCAGGCTGGTCACGAAACCGTCTTTGGTCGGCTTACGGGTGATCCAGCTTTCCGCGATAGCACTTTCCACCAGATGCAGGGTGAACTGTTTGTTGAAGACGTTAATCCATTCACCGTGCGGCATGACCTTTTCAATCGGACCGGTGAAAATTTGCACGCAACCCCGGTTGCCTACAAAAATCATGATTTCGTTTTGGTCATCTTTGGCGATATTCAGTAAACGCGTCAGCGAGCCGTTATCGACGCGCCATGCCAGATCATCCCCGACAGCTTTAAACGCTTGCTGGCGGGTGACATCGTGACGTTTCAGCAACTGGAAGAACTGGTGAACGTCGGTCATTGCACGCCATTCAGCATCGAGAGTGCTGGTGTCGGCGGCAGTCGTCGGAGCCGGAACTTCAGGGGCGACTTCAATTTGCAGCGGAGGATTGACGTCACTTTTGTACTGCGCAATCAGCGCGTCCCATGCTGCCATGTCAGTTTCATCGGTGTTATACACTTTATGAACGGCATCACCGTGCGCATCGAAGAACTGAATGCTGTGGCGAACGCCGCGGGCCGTGGTTTCTGACAGGCTGAAAATGTGCAGCCAGTGTTGCAGGAACAAACGCAGGTCCAGCGCGCGTGGATTAAGGATCAGACCGGCGTGACCGCTGAGATGCTGATTCTCATAGCGACCTTCCTGCTCGTGTACGGCAAAGTTGTTACGGGTGATTGACTTGGTGCCACCGACATTCTCCAGAGCAGCCAGCAAGCTACGGGCATCAACATCCAGACGCGCAGCATCATGGGAAACACGTAAAGCCGTTAACTCAGCTTCGCTTATCCGTAAAATTCCCGCCAGATCGCGGGCATATTTACCGGGATTAGCTTCTTTTGCCTGTAAATAGTCCTGATAGTGAACTGAATGCATTGCTGTTTCCTCGTTGTCTAAAGTCACCCGCTCTTTGGCGGATAAAGCTTGCGATGTTATGTGAATGATTTGTAAAAATATTTATGGCAAGAGTACGTTTAATATACGCATGGTAATAGGAATTAATATCAATTTGATAATCATTATCAAATCATTACCTAAACACATCAAGAAAATTTTTGTCGCTGGAATGTAATTCTGTGGCGTTAACCCCTTAATTTAAGAGGGGAAGCCGGAGGGGATGCGCGGAGAAGCATCAGAACAGACAGAGGGTTACACGCCCTCAGGCCTGCTACTGACACAAAAAAGGGCAACCAAAGTTGCCCTTAAGAAGGTTACAGCAAAGTGATCAGAACCGGCTGTTTGTTGCCTGCGCAAGCATTGAGAGTAATGTCTCGGTGTCTTCCCAACTCAGACATGGGTCGGTAATCGATTTGCCGTAAATCAGAGGTTTGCCGGGAACGATGGGCTGTGTGCCTTCAACCAGGAAACTTTCCGCCATGATGCCCGCAATGGCAGTTGAACCGCTGATGATTTGCTGGCAAATATCTTCTGCTACCTCAAGCTGACGACGGTGCTGTTTCTGGCAGTTGCCATGACTGAAATCGACCACCAGCCGCTGCGGCAAATCGAATTCCGCCAGATTCAGGCAGGCTTGTTCGAGGTCATCCGCATGATAATTCGGTTTTTTACCTCCACGCATAATCACATGGCCGTAAGGGTTGCCGGCGGTACGGTAAATGGTCATCTGACCCTTTTTGTCCGGTGACAGGAACATATGACTGGTGCGCGACGAACGGATAGCATCGATGGCGATGCGGGTATTTCCGTCAGTGCCATTTTTAAAACCAACAGGGCAGGAAAGTGCCGAGGCCATTTCGCGGTGGATCTGACTTTCGGTGGTGCGAGCGCCGATGGCACCCCAGCTGATCAAGTCGGCAATATATTGTCCGATCACCATATCAAGGAATTCGGTCGCTGTCGGGATGCCTAGTTGGTTGACGGTCAGTAATACCTTACGTGCCAGCTCAATACCGTCATTCACACGGCAGGAACCGTTCAGTTCAGGGTCTGAAATCAGGCCTTTCCAGCCGACAACGGTACGTGGCTTTTCAAAGTACGTACGCATGACGATTTCCAGGCGATCCTGATACTTTTCACGCAATACGCTGAGCTTGCCCGCGTAATCAATAGCCGCTTCTATATCGTGGATTGAGCAGGGGCCAACAACGACCAGCAACCGCTGATCTTCACCGCTGATAATCTTTTCAATTCGTTTACGTGATTCCATCACGTGTTGTGCGACCGACGGGGAAATTGGCAGTTTGTCTGCCAGTGCCTGAGGCGTAATCAGGCTGTCGATGCGCGTCGTACGCAGTTCATCTGTTTGTGACATCGTGTTCTCGAAAAATTTGTTTCTTCGCTGCGGCAGGAATACCGGGAAGTGATGCCGATCACAATAACGCAAAACCCGATGAATTCAACCATTGGCGGCAGGATATGCCATCTACATCAGTAAAAGGATTCAGAACATCCGGCGACTCATGCCGAAGCTGTCCATGATCTTCGCCGAAATCTCCTCAACAGAATAATTTGTACTGTTGAGGTAACGGATCTGATTTTTGCGGAATAAGGCTTCTACCTCAGAGACTTCCATCCGGCACTGGCGCAAAGATGCATAGCGGCTGTTTTCAACGCGTTCCTGGCGAATTGCCGTCAGTCGTTCCGGGTCAATCGTCAGGCCAAATAGCTTATGCATATGCGGTTTTAACGCGGCAGGTAACTGGATATTGTCCATATCGTCGGCGGTAAATGGGTAGTTAGCCGCGCGGATACCAAACTGTAATGCCAGATAAAGGCTGGTCGGCGTTTTACCGCAACGCGAGACCCCCAGTAAAATCACCTGCGCCTGATCGAGGTTGCGCAGGGAAATCCCGTCGTCGTGGGCCAGCGTGTAATCAATCGCGGCAATGCGCGCATCGTATTTGCTGATGTTGCTGGCTGTCAGGCCATGCGTCCGGTTGGCAATTGGGGTAGGATCTACGCCCAGCTCATTCTGTAAGGGGGCGACCAGCGACTGAACAATATCCTGACAGAAG
Source organism: Rahnella sp. NRRL B-41462 (assembly GCF_003263525.1). Lineage (NCBI taxonomy): Bacteria > Pseudomonadati > Pseudomonadota > Gammaproteobacteria > Enterobacterales > Yersiniaceae > Rahnella > Rahnella sp. NRRL B-41462. The sequence continues at coordinate 40,893 of NZ_JYDF01000005.1, forward strand.
CCCTCACTGTTTTTAATGATGTCGCGGATGTTGGGTGAAATGATGGAATAAAACACCAGTGGGCGGGCACCGGTTTTCTCAAAAATTTCATTAATTTGCCGGCAGACAGCTTTGGCGCGCTCTTCACTTTCAACAAAGGGGAGTGAATAGGTTGTGGCATTTACCGGAAATTGTGAAAGCACAGCATGGCCTAAAACTTCTGCTGTAATCGCGGTACCGTCCGAAATGTAAAACACGCATCTGTCCACAAACTGCTCCTGAGTTATCGCACTTCATTTATCTTCAACTTATCGCTTATTTAGTAATAACCAGAATTTCAGGAAATAAAAAGCGTATTCGTTCCAGCCAGCAATGTTCTGCTCATTGCTGCGAGACAGTGCGCAAAATGACTGTAATAAATGAAATGGTATTTTAAATTTTCCACGATTTCTCGCAGCTTTTTGATTTGCTTCAGCAGAGCTTCAGCAGCTCTGTTAGCATTAATTTAGTTTCGAAACTAAAGGCAACTTCTCCATGATTCATAAGGAATATTGTTGATTTCCATCGCGTGAGTAATTTTGCTGCTGTGGAATTTTCCTAAACAAAAATAGTTTGATTTGCTGGATCGATTCACCTGTCCATCTCTTATGGATCATTATGCTAATCTCAAAATGACAGCGTTGTTAAATGACAGAAAAAGCGTCGCTGACAATGACTAGACAACCGGTTTGCACGCCTACTGACTTTTACTGTAAATAAATAAGAAAGGATTGTTTCATGGCTCATCTCGATCCCGATTTACGCAATGTTATCTGGTACAACCAACTGGGTATGAAGGACGTTGATAAAGTCGGGGGCAAGAACGCATCCCTCGGGGAAATGATCACCAATTTGTCTGATCTGGGTGTTTCAGTTCCAAATGGTTTTGCAACGACTTCTCAGGCATTCAATGATTTTCTCGATCAGAGCGGTGTCAACCACCGTATTCATGAGTTGCTGGATAAAACGGATGTTGACGATATCGGGCAATTAACTCAGGCGGGCATGCAAATCCGCGAGTGGATCATTGAGACGCCATTCCAGCCTGAACTTGAGAAATCCATCCGCGAGGCCTATCAGCAGCTTTCCGACGGTGAGCCTGATGCGTCATTCGCTGTGCGTTCTTCCGCAACTGCCGAAGACATGCCGGACGCATCATTTGCCGGACAGCAGGAAACCTTCCTGAATGTTCAGGGATTTGATGCTGTACTGACCGCCGTGAAACATGTTTACGCTTCCTTATTTAATGACCGTGCCATTTCTTATCGTGTGCATCAGGGCTACGACCATCGTGGCGTGGCGCTGTCTGCTGGTGTGCAGCGCATGGTGCGTTCTGATCTCGCTTCTGCAGGCGTGATGTTCACCATTGATACCGAGTCGGGTTTTGATCAGGTGGTCTTTATCACCTCGGCTTATGGTCTGGGTGAAATGGTCGTTCAGGGTGCGGTTAACCCTGATGAGTTTTACGTACATAAACCTACGCTGGAAAAGAATAAGCCTTCTATTGTCCGCCGTACGATGGGCTCGAAGAAAATTCGCATGGTATATGCTCCGAGCCAGGAACATGGCAAACAGGTTCAGATTGAAGATGTGCCGGCTGAACAGAGCACGCGTTTCTCCCTGACGGACGACGAAGTGCAGGCACTGGCACGTCAGGCATTATTGATTGAAAAACACTATGGTCGTCCGATGGATATCGAATGGGCGAAAGACGGACATAACGGCAACCTTTATATCGTGCAGGCACGTCCGGAGACAGTTCGTTCAAACGGTCAGGTGATGGAACGCTATCAGCTAAATGGCAGCAGTAAAGTGTTGGTTGAAGGCCGCGCTATCGGCCATCGCATTGGGGCCGGACCGGTAAAAATCATTCATAATATCAGCGAAATGCACCACGTTAAGGCAGGTGATATTCTGGTAACTGACATGACGGACCCTGACTGGGAGCCGATCATGAAAAAGGCATCGGCGATTGTCACCAACCGCGGCGGGCGTACCTGTCACGCAGCCATCATTGCGCGTGAATTGGGTATTCCTGCGGTAGTCGGTTGTGGTGATGCCACTGAAAAACTGACAGAAAACCAGAAAGTGACGGTTTCCTGTTCTGAAGGCGATACCGGTTACGTCTATCAGGATGAGCTGGACTTCACCGTGCAGAGCTCTGAAATTGATGAGCTGCCAAAATTACCGCTGAAGATCATGATGAATATCGGTAACCCTGACCGCGCATTCGACTTTGCCTGTCTGCCGAATGAAGGTGTCGGGCTGGCGCGTTTAGAATTCATTATTAACCGTATGATTGGTGTTCATCCCAAAGCATTACTGGAGTTTGATCAGCAGCCGGCGGAGTTGCAGGAAACCATCAATAAGATGATCCAGGGCTATGACAGCCCGCGTGAATATTATGTGGCACGTCTGACGGAAGGGATCGCGACGCTCGGCGCTGCATTCTGGCCGAAACGGGTGATTGTGCGTTTGTCCGATTTTAAATCGAATGAATACGCCAATCTGGTCGGCGGCGAAAAATACGAGCCTCACGAAGAAAACCCGATGCTGGGCTTCCGTGGTGCGGGTCGTTATGTCTCTGACAGCTTCCGGGATTGTTTCGCGCTGGAATGTGAGGCCATGAAGCGCGTGCGCAATGATATGGGGCTGACTAACGTTGAAGTGATGATCCCGTTTGTTCGTACCGTGGCACAGGCTGAAGCTGTCGTTAAAGAGCTGGCGAGTCAGGGGCTGAAACGGGGCGAAAATGGCCTGAAAGTGATTATGATGTGTGAAATACCGTCAAATGCATTGCTTGCAGATCAGTTCCTTGAGCACTTCGACGGATTCTCTATTGGGTCTAATGACATGACGCAGCTTGCGCTGGGGCTGGATCGTGATTCCGGCGTGGTTTCTGAACTCTTTGATGAACGAAACGAAGCCGTTAAAGCCCTTTTGTCGATGGCAATCAAAGCCGCTAAGAAGCAGGGGAAATATGTCGGTATTTGCGGGCAGGGGCCATCAGATCATCAGGACTTCGCGCAATGGCTGATGGAAGAAGGAATCGACAGTTTGTCACTCAACCCGGATACCGTTGTCCAGACCTGGTTAGCGTTAGCTGAAAAGTAAATAAATGACTAATGACTGACGCTAAGGCTGTCACTTTCGGGTGGCGGCCTTTTTCTTTTTTACCGGGATGGAAGTTAAGGGAATAAAAATAACGGTTAGCGGGTTACGGAATAAATAGAACGGTGAGGAAAAGAAATAAAAAAAAAAGCCCGTCATAGCAGACAGGCAAAGACTACACACAGCAATTTGGGATATACCAGCTCAGGGGGAAGCTTGTATATAAATCAGTGGGTTGAAATCCGAACTGTTAATAATACTAAGTTTCTCAAGGTATTTAGTCTGTAAGAATTCTCCTAATAGATATTATTCTCATGCTAATTGATGAGAAGAAGTGTTTTTAGTGTGAGTCATTCAGGAAGGAAGCAGGAATAAAAAAAGCGCTGCCCGGTTGAATTATCAGGGGCAGCGCCGGTGGTCAGTTAAAACGCAACGAAATTATTCATCCAGCGCTTTTAGTGCTTCTTCAGGTTCCATGTCAGGCTCAGGAGCCTCATTGACCCAAAGCGAAATCAGGCGATATGAGACGGCCAGCACGACCGGTCCGATAAACAGGCCAATCATGCCAAAAGCAAATAAACCACCAATAACACCGGACAAGATAAGCAGCATCGGTAAATCCGCACCCATGCGGATCAGAACCGGGCGAAGCACGTTATCCAGGGAACCAACCACGCAACTCCATACCAGCAGAACGGTGCCCCAGGTATTGTCGCCGGACCAGTACAGCCAGATGATGGCCGGTATCAGAACCAGTAACGGACCGATTTGCGCGACGCAGCACACGAACATCACGACGGTCAGCACGGTGGCATAAGGAATGCCAGCGATGGCCAGTCCGATCCCACCCAGAACTGACTGAACAATGGCGGTAACAACGACACCTAACGCCACGGCACGGATTGCCTGACCGGCAAGAATAACGGCTGCATCACCACGTTCTGCTGCCAGTCGCACCGCGAAATGGCGGATACCCATGGCAACATTTTCTCCACGGCTATAAAGCAGGGCACTGAACAATAACATCAGCGCACAGTGGACAATGAAACGGCCCAGATGACCTGCCTGCGTCACAAACCAGGCTGCTGTTTGTCCGACGTAGGGCTGCACTTTGCTCATCAGCGCGTTCCCGCCGCCATTGATCAGGGCATGCCAGCCGTTGTAAAGCTTATTACCCACCAGCGGGATCGCGTTCAGCCACTGAAAATCAGGCATATGTAACGATGAAGGATGGCTCGCAATTTCGACCAGCGGCGCACCATTTTCCACGGCGCTGCTGACCAGCAAGGCGATAGGCAAGACGAATAATAAGATCAACAACAGCGTCATGATAATGACGGCCAGAAAACGGCGTCCCCAGAGAAGGCGCTGGAGCTTGATCATTAATGGCCATGTGGCAATGACTACCATCCCGGCCCAGACAAACCCGAGAATAAAGGGCTGTACAATCCAGATGCTGGCAACGGTCATCAGGGCAATAAATAGCACCCCAAACATAATCTGGGGCAAGTCATAACGTTTAATTGGGAGATTCATTCATGTTTCTCAATGTGATAAACGAAGTAAGGCACAAACCCTGTGCCTCCAAACACTATATTCATAAACAGGGGGCTAAAAATAAGCATGGAACATACGACGGCTTTTGGATAGCCCGCCACATAATTAGTTGCAAGGCGTTGTTGCCGTACGTGCTTTTTGCGGTACGTCATGAAACATCTGCAACAAAGGTGAACCAGACGGAGCGCTTAAAAACGAAGTATGTTAGTTTTTATTCTGGATAAAGAACAGGGTGGATCTGCCCGGCAGATCCGGCAGGTCGCCTCGGGCCCGCCAGGCATACAACAAAGACAGAGTCATAATTCAATGATCCCACAGATTTCTCAGGCACCGGGTGTCATCCAGCTGGTGCTCGATTTTTTGGAAGCATTAAAAAGCAACGGTTTTACGGGTGATGTCACAACAACTTATGCCGACAGGCTGACGATGGCGACGGACAACAGCGTCTATCAGTTGCTGCCGGATGCGGTCTTATTCCCCATCGCAACGTCAGACGTTGCATTGATTGCCCGCCTTGCGGGGCAGGAACGTTTTAAAACACTCGTGTTTACTCCGCGCGGTGGCGGTACCGGTACCAACGGTCAGTCACTGAACCGCGGCATTGTGGTTGATATGTCCCGTCATATGAACCGCATTCTGGATATCAACGTGGAACAAGGGTGGGTCAAGGTCGAAGCCGGGGTGATCAAAGATCAGCTCAATGATTATCTGCGCCCGTTTGGCTTTTTCTTCTCTCCCGAGTTATCAACCAGTAACCGTGCGACGCTGGGGGGCATGATTAACACCGATGCCTCCGGTCAGGGCTCGCTGGTTTATGGCAAAACGTCTGACCACGTTCTCGGTGTCCGTGCGATTGTTCTCGGTGGCGACATGCTGGATACCACCGCTATTCCGACGGCGCTGGCCGATAAGCTGGGTGAAGAGGATTCGGTCATTGGACGGATTTACCGCACCGTGCTGGACAGTTGTCGTGATAACCGCGCGCTGGTGATTGAAAAATTCCCGAAACTTAATCGTTTCCTCACAGGTTACGACCTGCGCCATGTGCTGAGTGACGATCTGCAAACCTTCAACCTGACACGCATTCTGACCGGTTCAGAAGGCTCGCTGGCCTTTATCACCGAGGCGCGTCTGAATATCACGCCGATCCCCAAAGTGCGTCGTCTGGTCAATATCAAATACGACTCCTTTAATTCAGCGTTACGTAATGCGCCTTTTATGGTGGAGGCGAAGGCGCTATCGGTTGAAACCGTCGATTCCAAAGTACTGAATCTGGCGCGAGAAGACATTGTCTGGCACAGCGTTCGTGATTACATCACCGACGTTGAAGGCAAAGACATGCAGGGACTGAACATTGTTGAGTTCGCCGGAGATGATGCAGACCTGATTGAAACTCAGGTCAGTGCGTTGTGCGAACGCCTTGATAGCCTGATAAGTGATAAAGAAGGCGGTGTGATTGGCTACCAGATTTGCGCTGATCTGGCTGGTATCGAGCGTATTTATAATATGCGCAAGAAAGCCGTCGGTCTGCTGGGTAATGCCAAAGGGCAGGCTAAACCGTTGCCGTTTGCGGAGGACACCTGTGTGCCTCCCCAGCATCTGGCGGATTATATTGTCGAATTCCGTGCGCTGCTCGACAGTCATCATCTCAGTTATGGCATGTTCGGGCATGTCGATGCGGGTGTATTGCATGTGCGTCCCGCGCTGGACATGTGTGACCCGCAACAGGAGATATTGCTCAAACAAATCTCCGATGAAGTCGTAGCCCTGACCGCTAAATATGGTGGTTTGCTATGGGGAGAGCACGGAAAGGGTTTCCGTGCAGAATACAGCCCGGCATTCTTTGGCGAAGCGCTGTTCCATGAACTGCGCCGGATCAAAACCGTATTCGATCCGGATAACCGCCTGAATCCCGGTAAGATCTGCGCGCCGCTTGAGTGCGATGAACCGATGATGAAAGTCGATGCGCCAAAACGCGGAACCTTGGATCGCCGTATTCCGCTGGAAGTCCGTCAGTCATTCCGCGGTGCGATGGAATGTAACGGTAACGGCCTGTGCTTTAACTTTGATGTGAAAAGCCCGATGTGTCCGTCAATGAAAATTACCGGCAGCCGTATCCACTCGCCAAAAGGTCGCGCGGGTCTGGTTCGCGAATGGTTGCGTTTATTGTCAGAACAAGGTGTAGATCCGCTGGCGCTTGAGAATGCGCTGCCGGAGAAAGGCATGAGTTTCCGCAGCCTGATCGAACGTACGCGTAACACCTGGCATGCCAATAAAGGCGAATATGATTTCTCCCATGAAGTGAAAGAGGCAATGTCCGGCTGTCTGGCCTGCAAAGCCTGCTCGACGCAGTGCCCGATAAAAATTGATGTGCCGGGGTTCCGCTCACGTTTCCTGCAGCTTTATCACACGCGTTATCTGCGCCCGGCACGCGACCATTTTGTTGCGAGTGTTGAAAGCTATGCCCCCCTGATGGCCAAAGCCCCCAAGGTGTTCAACTTCTTCCTCAGGCAACCCTGGTTGCGCGAGATGAGCCGGAAAAATATCGGCATGGTTGATTTGCCTTTGCTGTCTTCTCCGACACTGCGCGAGCAGTTATCAGGGCATCGCGCCAGTAAGATGACGCTTGAACAACTGGAAGCCATTCCGCCTGCCCGGCGTGGTGAATACGTGCTGGTCGTACAGGATCCGTTTACCAGTTTTTATGATGCTCAGGTCGTTGCTGATTTTATCCGTCTGATTGAAAAACTGGGCCTTAAACCTGTTCTGTTGCCTTTCTCACCTAATGGCAAAGCGCAGCACATAAAAGGTTTCCTGACCCGCTTTGCCAAAACAGCGAAGAAAACGTCACTGTTCCTTAACCGTGTATCGCAATTGGGAATGCCGATGGTGGGGGTCGATCCTGCGCTGGTACTGTGTTATCGCGATGAATATAAAGAAATTCTCGGTGACACACGCGGATCGTTCCAGGTCCAGCTTGTGCATGAATGGCTTGACAGCTGGCTGGCTGAGCGTCCGGCACAACAACAAAGTGGCGAGTCCTGGTATCTGTTCGGACATTGTACGGAAAGCACCGCCTTGCCCAACAGCGGCAAACAGTGGGGCGACATCTTTGCCCGCTACGGTGCGAAGCTGGAAAACGTCAGTGTCGGGTGTTGCGGAATGGCAGGGACGTACGGTCATGAAACCAAGAATCTCGAAAACTCACTGGGAATTTATGAGCTTTCCTGGCATACCTCTTTGCAACGGTTGCCACGCCAGCGCTGTCTGGCAACCGGTTATTCCTGCCGCAGCCAGGTAAAACGAATCGAAGGAAACGGTGTTCGCCATCCGTTACAGGCACTGCTGGAAATCATCCCCTAACAATAAGGAAGTATTATGTCATTCTGGAAACGGAGTACCACGCTTGAAGCCCTGAATCAGCGCAGTCAAGGATGTATGGTGGGCCATGTGGGGATTGAGTTCACGCAGTTGGGTGAGGATTTCCTCGAAGCGACCATGCCGGTAGATGTACGCACAACACAGCCTTTTGGTTTACTGCACGGCGGCGCATCTGTTGTTCTGGCCGAAACGATGGGATCAATGGCGGGTTATTTATGCTGCGAAGGAAATCAAACTGTAGTGGGCGTGGAAATTAATGCCAGCCATATGCAGTCTGCACGGGAAGGGCATGTGCGCGGTGTTTGCCGCGCATTGCGCACCGGCCGCCGCAGTCAGGTGTGGCAGATTGAGATTTTTGATCAGAAAGGGAATCTGTGCTGCGTATCGCGGTTGACGACCATGGTAATCGAACATTAATACAGGCTGTTAATCAACACTGATCATACAGTCAGAAAGTGGACAGGCGGATGCATGATGAATGTGTCCGCTTTTTTATTTGACTTAGTAAAGGGAAGTAACCTGTTGAAAGCACATCAAAGCTGGAACGGAACGCGTTTGGCAAAGTCAGTTTGAAATGCCGTTGCTTTTTCCCAGATGCCCATCATGGCATAATACTGACAAATGAGTTTTAACGTGTGCCGTGCGAAATGGTAACTCTGAACACGGAAGAGTTCACACCGAACCACGCTGTTGATTTCCAGGATCAGGCGGTTATGTAATTTGCATAACGCATGAAGATAACTGTGATCATCCCCGTTTTGCAGGCACAGATTGGCCATATCCAGACAGATGCTGTTGAAGCGTTTGAGCTGGCAAAGATGCGCATCCGGGCGTCGTAAGGCGGCATCCGCCATATAAAAATCCACGGTGGCATCGCGGACACTCGATTTATATTCGTCGATCTTGCCTTGCAACCACGCATTTACCGATTGAGTCATTCTCAGTATTCCGGGTTATCTGAATGATAATCATTATCAAATAATGAACATCATATTGGCAAAAAATCGCCGGATCAACGTTTTCATCCGGTTTTTTTATTTTTGTGTAATTAAGCCAGTAAGCAAAAAGAGCTTTAATTCTTCAAATATGGCGAATTCATAAATAGGCATTTCCGATGAATGTTTTATAATAGACACAATGAAAGCTATTAAACCTTACATTTTATAAGGTTTATTTCAATTTTTAACAAAAAATTGACAATTTATTCAATCAGTTGATGGTCGCGGTGTTCAAGACCCGCCAGTGGCCAGATGTAAAGACGGTGCACATTGAGTGTCTTTCCTCGTGTGTAATCGCTATACCCTCTTAAAACAAGAGGTTGAAGTGATTAATGTTATCACTAGAATAGAGACAATAGGTCTTGTCTATGACCGTAAAATTATGAGGTAAGACAGATGCAAACTGAAACTGTCGGCTCTTTCTCTTTAGACGACAACGTATGGCAAGGCGTTAGCCTGACAGATTCTGCAGCGAAACAGATTAATACTCTGGTGGCTCAGGATCCCGAAGTCAAAGGTCTCCAGCTTTCCGTGAAACAATCGGGCTGTGCTGGCTTTGGCTACGTTTTGGATTTAACCAAACAACCGGCCAGCGATGACCTGGTGTTTGAACATGACGGCGCTTTGCTGTTTGTTCCGCTGAAGGCCATGCCTTTCATCGACGGAACCGAGGTAGATTTTGTCCGCGAAGGACTGAATCAGATATTTAAATTCAATAATCCTAAAGCTCAGCATGCCTGCGGGTGTGGCGAAAGTTTCGGTGTTTAAAACTTTCTGTTTCTAAGATTATTGTAAACAAAGCGATGTAACCAACATGTCACGAAGCAACGTAGAAATTCCAGATGATGTGCAGTCTTGGGTCGGCGAGGGGACGAATTACAAGGAAGGGTTCTTTACCCAGCTGGCAACCGATGAATTAGCATCAGGCATCAACGAAGATGTGGTGCGTGCGATTTCCGCTAAGCGCAACGAGCCTGAGTGGATGCTGGAGTTCCGTCTGCAGGCTTATCATGCCTGGTTGAAAATGGAAGAGCCACACTGGCTGAAGGCGTATTACACGCCTCTGGATTACCAGGATTACAGCTATTATTCCGCGCCATCTTGTGGCAGCTGCGATGATAGTTGTGGCTCACAACCGGGTGCGACGCAGCAATCGGGCGGCGAATCCCTCGGTGTTCCTGCGGGCGAAGCGAATAATTATCTGACCAGCGAAGTTGAAAAGGCTTTCGAACAGCTGGGCGTTCCGGTTCGTGAAGGCAAAGAAGTCGCCGTTGATGCGATTTTTGACTCCGTATCTGTCTCCACAACGTATCGCGATAAGCTGGCTGAATCGGGCGTCATTTTCTGCTCATTTGGTGAGGCAATTCATGAATACCCTGAGCTGGTGCGCAAATACCTGGGTACCGTCGTGCCTGCGCAGGATAACTTCTTTGCGGCGCTGAATGCGGCAGTGGCCTCGGATGGTACTTTTGTTTACGTGCCTAAAGGCGTGCGTTGTCCGATGGAACTGTCGACTTACTTCCGTATCAATGCAGCGAAAACCGGTCAATTCGAACGTACGATCCTGATTGCTGACGAAGGCAGTTATGTCAGTTACATCGAAGGCTGCTCCGCGCCGGTACGTGATACCTACCAGCTGCACGCAGCGGTGGTTGAAGTCATCCTGCACAAAGACGCGGAAGTGAAATATTCCACCGTGCAGAACTGGTTCTCCGGCAGCAAAGACAGCAGCGGCGGTATTCTGAACTTCGTGACTAAACGTGCATTGTGCGAAGGCGCTGGCTCGAAGATGTCCTGGACGCAGTCTGAAACCGGCTCAGCTATCACCTGGAAATACCCAAGCGTTATTCTTAAAGGTGATAACTCAATCGGTGAATTCTTCTCGGTTGCGCTGACCAGTGGTAAACAGCAGGCGGATACCGGTACCAAGATGATCCACATTGGTAAAAATACCAAGTCGACCATTATTTCCAAAGGGATTTCCGCCGGTCACAGCCAGAACAGCTATCGCGGTCTGGTGAAGATCCTGCCAAGTGCAGAAAATGCCCGTAACTTTACGCAGTGTGACTCCATGCTGATTGGCGCCGACAGTGCCGCGCATACGTTCCCGTATGTTGAAGTGCGCAATAATACGGCTCAGCTGGAACATGAAGCCACGACGTCAAAAATCGGCGATGACCAGCTGTTCTACTGTCTGCAACGTGGTATCAGCGAAGATGACGCTATTTCCATGATTGTGAATGGTTTCTGTAAAGATGTCTTTTCCGAGCTGCCGCTGGAGTTTGCTGTCGAAGCACAGAAACTGCTGGCGATCAGCCTTGAACACAGCGTCGGTTAATTCGCCGTACGTTTTCCCTGCCGTCGCAGCATGGTGTGATGTGTGCGACGTGCAGGTGTGAGTTCTCAAAGTCACAGCATAAAACAGAATTATGAGCGCCCAGGCGCAAACTCAAGGATACGTATGTTAAGCATTAAGAATTTGAAGGTCCGTGTCGAAGAAAAGGAAATTCTGAAAGGACTTGATCTGGAGATCAAACCGGGTGAAGTACACGCCATCATGGGCCCGAACGGCTCAGGTAAAAGTACGCTCTCCGCGACACTGGCTGGCCGTGAAGATTACGAAGTCACTGACGGTTCCGTCATCTTCAACGGTAAAGATTTGCTGGAACTCGCGCCGGAAGATCGTGCTGGCGAAGGCGTATTCATGGCTTTCCAGTATCCGGTAGAAATCCCTGGTGTGACCAACCATTTCTTCCTGCAAACAGCAGTGAATGCGGTGCGTAAATACCGCGGGCAGGAGCCGATGGATCGTTTTGACTTCGCAGATTTCATCGAAGAGAAAATCGCGATGCTCAAGATGCCTGCCGATTTGCTCACCCGTTCAGTGAATGTAGGTTTCTCCGGTGGCGAGAAAAAGCGTAACGACATTCTGCAAATGGCAGCGCTTGAACCAAACCTGTGCATCCTTGATGAAACCGACTCCGGTCTGGACATTGATGCGCTGAAGATTGTTTCTGATGGTGTCAACACACTGCGTGACGGCAAACGTTCATTCGTTATTGTCACCCACTACCAGCGTATCCTCGACTACATCAAGCCTGACTACGTGCACGTTCTGTATCAGGGCCGCATTGTTAAATCCGGCGATTTCACCTTGGTTAAACAGTTAGAGGAGCAAGGTTATGGCTGGCTTACCGACGAAGAGTAATGTCCCTGCGGCGGGCAGTTCGCACGCCATGCAGCAACTTTACCGTCTTTTTGAAAGCCGTGGCGGTGAGCAATCCCCCCACGCGCATGCTCACTGGCAACAGGTGCTGCGCCTCGGTTTTCCGCATGCCAAACTGGAAGACTGGAAATACACGCCGGTTTCTTCACTGCTGGGCAATCAGTTCTTTGCTCCTCAGCAGCAGGCGCTGACGGTTGAGAAAATCAAATCCCTTGCGCTGCCACTGGAGTGCTACCGTCTGGTTTTCGTGGATGGCCGTTTTGATGCGAGCCTGAGCGACAGCGATACCGGTGCGTTTGAAATCGAAAAACTGAGCCCTTCCGCGCAACAAACGTTACCGGATCCGATTCAGTCAGAGGTGTTTTTGCATCTGACTGAAAGTCTGGCGCAGGATTCTTTCTCTGTGCGTTTGCCTGTAGGCAAGCACGCTGAGAAACCGCTGTATCTGCTCCATCTGAGCAGTGGTCGTGACCAGTCGCGCGAAATGAATACCGTTCATCATCGTTATCACCTGGCGATTGAGAATGGTGCGAATGCAGAAGTTATCGAGCATTACCTGAGTCTGAACGACCAGGGACATTTCACCGGTGCACGTATGACGATAAATGTGGGCGATAATGCAGATTTCACGCATTACAAACTGGCCTTTGAAAGCCAGGCCAGTTTCCACTTCTCGCATAATGATCTGGTCATCGGGCGCGATGCACGTGTTTCCAGCCACAGTTTCCTGCTGGGTGCGGGCCTGACCCGAAATAACACCAGCGCGCAGCTTAACGGCGAAAACAGCAATCTGGATATCAACAGTCTGGTTCTGCCGGTTGATTCTGAGATTGCCGATACCCGGACGTATCTGGAACATAATAAAGGCTATTGCAACAGCAAACAGTTGCACAAAGTGATCGTGAACGATCGCGCTAAAGCGATTTTCAACGGCATGATTAAAGTGGCCCAGCACGCACTGAAAACTGATGGCAAAATGACCAACAACAACTTGTTGCTGGGCAAACACACTGAGGTTGATACCAAACCTCAGCTGGAAATTTATGCCGATGACGTTAAGTGCAGCCACGGTGCGACAGTGGGTCGTATCGACGACGAACAGCTTTTCTATCTGCGTACCCGTGGGATCAGCGGGCAGGATGCTCAGCAAATGATCATCTTCGCTTTTGCTGCCGAACTGACGGAAGCCATTAAGAATGAAACCCTGCGTGAAGTCGTCATTGCCCGTATTGCAGGCAGACTAAATCGAGGTAAGTAATGAGTTTTCCACTGGAAAGAGTACGTAGCGATTTCCCTGTGCTGAGCCGTGAAGTTAACGGCCAGCCGCTGGCCTACCTTGACAGCGCGGCCAGCGCGCAGAAACCGCATCAGGTTATTCAACGAGAAATGTCTTTCTTCGAACAAGGTTATGCTGCGGTTCACCGTGGTATTCACACCATGAGCGCGGAAGCGACTGAGCAGATGGAAAACGTCCGCACTCAGGCCGCCCATTTCATGAATGCCGCATCGGCGGAAGAAATCGTCTTCGTCAAAGGTTCCACGGAAGCCATTAACCTGGTCGCCAATACCTGGGGACGTGAGTTTTTACACGCCGGCGACCACATTATTCTGACTGAAATGGAACACCACGCGAACATCGTGCCATGGCAGATGCTGGCGAAAGAACGTGATCTTCATATCGATGTCTGGCACCTGACACCCGAAGGTGAGCTGGATTTGTCACAGCTTGAATCGCTGATCACGCCACGCACAAAATTACTGACGCTGGCGCATGTTTCCAATGTATTGGGCACTGTTAACCCGATCGAAAAAATCATCCCTCAGGCTAAGGCTGCTGGTCTGACCGTCCTGGTCGATGGCGCGCAGGCGGTCATGCATCATGCGGTTGACGTGCAGGCGCTGGGCTGTGATTTCTATGTCTGGTCCGGACATAAACTTTACGGGCCGACCGGTATTGGTATTCTGTACGGCCGCAAGGCGTTGCTGGATCAGATGCCTCCGTGGGAAGGTGGCGGCTCAATGATCAAACATGTCAGTCTGACCGAAGGCACGACATTCGCGGCGGCGCCGTGGCGGTTTGAAGCGGGCACACCTAACACCGGCGGAATTATGGGGCTGGGTGCGGCAATGGAATACGTGACTGAGCTGGGTCTGGAAAATATCCATGCTTATGAACAGGAACTGATGAGCTATGCGCTCAACGCGATGGCGCAGGTGCCTGATATTCAGATCTACGGCCCTGCCACCCGAGCTGGGGTTATTGCGTTCAATCTCGGCAAACACCATGCGTACGACGTAGGCAGTTTCCTTGACCAATACGGTATTGCCATCCGCACCGGTCACCACTGTGCGATGCCATTAATGTCCTTCTACGGTGTTCCGGCTATGTGCCGCGCGTCGCTTGCGATGTACAATACACGTGAAGAAGTCGACCGTTTGGTCGCTGGACTGCAACGTATTCACCGGTTGTTGGGTTAATCCTGACAGCCCAGATCAGGATGTCTTTATGGCTTTGCCAGATAGAAACAAGTTAGTCAGAAATTTTTCCCGATGCCCGAATTGGGAAGAAAAATATCTGTACGTGATTGAGCTGGGTGGCCAGTTACCGGCTTTACCGGAAGAACACCGTCAGGATCAAAACCTGATTTCCGGCTGCCAGAGTCAGGTATGGATTGTGATGCGCACTGATGAAAATGGTGCACTGACCTTCGAAGGTGACAGTGATGCAGCCATTGTTAAAGGTCTGGTCGCGATTGTCTTCAGCCTGTATCAGGGTTTAACGCCTCGTGATGTGGTGGAACTGGATGTACGTCCGTTTTTCACTGAACTTGAACTGAGTCAGCATCTGACACCTTCACGCTCGCAAGGGCTGGAAGCGATGATTCGCTCTATTCGCGCTAAAGCCGCAGAGTTGTCTTAATACCGCTCGCTGCTGTACTGCCTTGCTCATTAGGAATTATCTGCTAATGAGCAAGGCAGATGACTTCTTTCTCTGCGTATATCTCCTTTTACTCCTGATTTTTCAACCCACTATCCTCCTGCTTTTTATTCTGACTTCTGTAAGGTAACTTTCTGATTTACAGTGGTTTGATTGCCATGAAATTCTGTGCTGCTAATATTACCAGACAAGATAATTGTCTTGCCTCAGATTCGCTGAGCGCAGGCCGAAAAAGGACTGAGTATGAGACGCGCATTACCCCTTCTGGCAATGTTAGTTGGCACAATAATGGCAACGCATTCCATGACCGCAAGTGCAGCAGAATATCCATTGCCGCCGGATAATAGCCGCCTGATTGGCGAAAATACAACGTATGTTGTGCCCAACGACGGTAAGCCGCTGGAAGACGTGGCAGCCAAATACCAGATTGGCCTGATTGCGATGCTGGAAGCGAATCCGGGAACTGACCCTTATTTGCCAAAAGCCGGAACTGTGCTGACCATTCCTTCGCAGATGCT
Source organism: Rahnella sp. NRRL B-41462 (assembly GCF_003263525.1). Classification (NCBI taxonomy): domain Bacteria; kingdom Pseudomonadati; phylum Pseudomonadota; class Gammaproteobacteria; order Enterobacterales; family Yersiniaceae; genus Rahnella; species Rahnella sp. NRRL B-41462. Next base: position 56,640 of record NZ_JYDF01000005.1, read on the forward strand.
GTTACCGGATACCAAACGTGAAGGTATCGTAGTCAATCTGGCTGAAATGCGTCTTTACTACTATCCGAAAGGCGAGGACAAAGTCATTGTCTATCCGATTGGTATCGGCCAGTTAGGGCGTAACACACCGGAGATGGTGACATCAGTCAGCCAGAAGATCCCCAATCCTACCTGGACGCCCACTGCCAATATCCGTAAAGCTTATCTGAAAGAGGGGATCACATTGCCGGGCATGGTGCCAGCCGGGCCGGATAATCCGATGGGCTTGTTTGCGATGCGTCTGTCTGCAGGAACAGGACAGTATCTGATCCACGGCACCAATGCGAACTTCGGCATTGGTATGCGCGTGAGCTCCGGTTGTATCCGTCTGCGTCCCGACGATATCGAAGCGCTGTTTAACTCGGTGCCTAAAGGGACACGCGTACAAATCGTGAATCAGCCAATCAAGTTTGATATCGAACCGGACGGTAAACGCTATATCGAGGTGCATCAGCCGTTGTCTCACACGGAGAAAGATGACCCGCAGACCAAACCAATTCCTCTGACTGCAGCAATGAAGAAATTTATTAAGCATGATGAGACTAACGCTGAGATGGTAAAAGAAGCGATTAAACGTCGTGCGGGTATGCCGGTTGTTGTCAGCGTTGGCGATAAAGCGGGGGATACACCACCGGCTATCAATCAGCCGCAAACAGCGACTTCGGGCGAACCGGCAGTCAATACAGCCAGTACGCAGTAAACGTCGCAGAAACACATCAGAAACGATTTAAACTTCAGGGGCCATCATGGTCCCTTTTTTATGTCTGACATTCATGTGAGTGATTGAGGGCGTTTTAAATGGGGGATTTAGTGATGATTCAAAGACCTGAAGGCGAGGGAGAAAAAAAACATAATGAAATTGCAGGTAAAAAAAATGGCGCACTGAGTGCGCCATTGAACTAGAGAAGTAAATATTACTTCTTGTAAGCGTGAGCTTGGTTATCCAGACGTTGGTTAGCGCGAGCTGCATCGTCTTTAGCTGCTTGAACGTCAGAACGGATTGCGTTCACGTCGTTGCTCAGTTGGTCAACTTTAGAGTTCAGAGTAGAAACGTCTGAAGACAGTTGGTCGATTTTAGCATTGCTTGAACAACCAGCCAGCATAGTTGAAGCCAGGATTACAGCGCCCAGTACCAGTTTAGTGCGATTCATTATAAAACCCTCTAGATTAAGTTAATCTCCATGTAGCGTTACAAGTATTACACAAACTATTTTCTAATGAGAATAATTTTTTGCCGGTAGACGCTATATTTTGATCGTTCGCTCAAAGAAACATCTTTTTTTACGAAAAAGTTAAAAATTGCAGCGAAAACAGCCGTATTCCATGGGACTTATCCCAATTTTGCAGCTACTGCATTTAGCACTTTTTATGAAAGAAGATACTTTTTGAATAAATAAACGCCACATTTCGCGGCGTTCATTAATGCTCTTGGTCACGTTTTTAATTAAACAACATGCACCGATGAAGTATTGGTTGTACCGCTCTGTACCAGTGCGCCAGAAACCATCACTACGATATCACCTTTCTGTGCCAGACCGCTTTCAATCGCCGCTTCTTTACCGATACGGTAGAAGTCGTCAGTAGAAGCAATCTCTTTCACCAGTTGCGTCACCACACCTTTGGTCAGGATCAACTGACGTGCGGTGATTTCATTAGTGGTCAGGGCAAGGATAGTCGCATGCGGGAAGTATTTACGCACGGCTTTTGCTGATTTACCGCCGCTGGTGGCAACGACGATCAGTGGCGCGTCCAGTTTCTCTGCAGTTTCAACAGCACCACGACAAACCGCTTCTGTGATACGCAGCTTGCGGTTTTCGTTCTGGCCATCAATGCGGCTTTGCATTACGCGGTCAGTACGGTCACAGATGGTAGCCATGATAGTTACAGCTTCCAGCGGGTATTTACCTTTCGCACTTTCGCCAGACAGCATCACTGCGTCGGTACCGTCGATGATGGCGTTAGCGACGTCGCCAGCTTCTGCACGGGTAGGGCGTGGGTTTTTGATCATGGAATCGAGCATTTGCGTAGCGGTAATAACCACTTTGCGTGCACGGTTACATTTCTCAATCATCATCTTCTGCGCGAAGATAACTTCTTCAACCGGAATTTCAACACCCAGGTCACCACGGGCAACCATGATGCCGTCTGACGCTTCGAGGATTTCGTCGAAGTTATTCAGGCCTTCCTGGTTTTCGATTTTGGAGATGATCTGGATGTGTTCGCCACCGTGTGCTTTCAGGTGTTCACGGATTTCCAGAACGTCAGAACGTTTACGGATGAAAGAAGCCGCGACGAAGTCAACGCCTTGCTCGCAACCGAAGATCAGGTCACGTTTGTCTTTTTCAGCCAGTGCTGGCAGTGCGATAGAAACACCTGGCAGGTTAACGCCTTTGTTTTCGCCCAGGTCGCCGTTGTTCAGCACTTTACAGGTCACGTCGGTTTCGGTGACGTTGGTCACTTCCATACCAATCAGGCCGTCATCGACCAGAATGGTGTTGCCGATTTTCAAGTCAGCAGCAAAACCCTGATAGGTAACCGCAACACGTTCGGTGTTACCGATAACGCTTTGATCCGTGGTGAAAGTGTAAGTCTGACCCGCAACCAGAGAAGCGTCTTTGCCGCCTTCCAGTTTCATGGTGCGGATTTCAGGACCTTTGGTGTCCAGCAGAATTGCCGCTTTGTGACCGGTCTTCGCCATCACGTTGCGGATATTTTGAATGCGCTGACCGTGCTCTTCATAATCACCGTGAGAGAAGTTCAGACGCATAACGTTCATGCCTGCATCAAGCAGCTTGGTCAGCATTTCTTCGGATTCAGTTTTCGGTCCGATGGTACAAACAATTTTGGTCTTTTTCATGACGATTTTATCTACAAGTTGTGATGGATTGGAAAAGTGTTTGCCTGACAGCATCGCTGCCCGCGCGGAATTGAGGTGGTGCCTGATTGAAGCAAATCATTACTAAGCGTAGAAGACTGTGAAAGGAATGGTGTAGTAAGTTCAGCCAAAGCATAGCGATTTGTGCGATTTATCATCGCTACTGGAGTGGTGATGCTTTTGTAAGTGCGATATCGACAGATCAAGGGGCTGAAACCATTCAATCGAAGAGACGATGCGTATTATAGAGGGGAACAGGTTGGGAAACCAAATAAAAAACGTGATGCGGCGCAAGCTTAGGGCAGATTTTGGAACGTTGTTTTGAAATTATCCAATGCGGGCAGGGGTGAAAGCAGAAGTGATAACGGTTTGTTCACGCAAGTGTCAAAAATGATACATACGGGAAATAATCTTAAAAAATACAAACGGATGACTTAACGTAAATTTATCAGGGAAAATAAAAGCCAGCAGAGAGGTTCAGGTCGTTCCAGGGAGTTTGATGCACAAGGGAGAGTTCAGGAAGTTGCTTTGGTGCGTCCGAGTGGACTCGAACCACCGACCCCCACCATGTCAAGGTGGTGCTCTAACCAACTGAGCTACGGACGCATCGTTTTTCTTTTTCATCAGCCAGTGTTGGCGACGGGGACGAATATTAACGACCTCTCTGAATACTGGCAAGGGAAAAAAGACATTTTCCTGTCATATTGTGCGTGACTGCCGAGCTTATGTGCATTGCGTTGTTTTTTTAGACATAACAGCCAGCGCAATAGCTGAAAAATCCGCGCGCCGGAACAGATATTCACAGCACGCGGATGAAGCCGGGGGGATTAACGGCCCGCTTTTTGCAAAATGGTGTAAGACGGTTGCTTCTGTAACCAGCGCATCCGCAATGTCATCATCAGCGCTGCGAAGGTCAGCCCCAGAATAAATCCGCACCAGAAACCGCTGGGGCCCATCTGCGGAACCAGAATATCGGTCAGTCCGAGAGCGTACCCTACCGGCAGGCCCAGCACCCAGTAAGCGACAAACGTAATATAGAAGATGGAACGTGTGTCTTTATAACCCCGCAAAATGCCGCTACCGATAACCTGAATCGCATCTGAAATCTGAAACAGCGCAGCAAAGATCAGAAGATGGGAAGCCAGAGTGACGACTTCCGGGCTGTCATTATAAAGGGAGGCAATGTGCTCGCGGAAAATGATGGCCGTCAGACTGGTGCAACAGGCCATCATAATTCCCGTTCCTATACTGGTATAAGCCGCAATCTTCGCGCCTTCAACCGACGATTCCCCCAGCCGCGAACCCACTCGAATCGTGGCGGCGACACCTAAAGACAGCGGAATGACGAACATCAGGGAACCGACGTTGAGCGCAATCTGGTGACTGGCGACAGCCACGATCCCAAGTGGGGAGACGAGCAGGGCAACGATCGCAAACAGTGTCACTTCGAAAAATAATGCCAGTGCGATTGGCATACCGAGCTGGATCAGACGGCGCAATGTCGGCCAGTCGGGTTTCGCAAACCGCGAATGCGGCTGAGTATCGCGCAGGGCACGATTGCGACGTACGTAAATCCGCATGATGAAGAACATGACCCAATATACGGTCCCCGTGGCGACACCACAGCCGACGCCACCGAGCGCGGGCGCACCGAACTTGCCGTAAATAAAAATGTAATTCACGGGAATGTTCACCAGCAGACCGATAAAGCCGAACACCATGCCTGGCTTGGTTTTTGACAAACCTTCACATTGGTCACGCAGCACCTGGAAGAATAAATAGCCCGGAGCGCCCCACATAATGGCATGCAGATAGCCGACGGCTTTTGCTTTCAGTTCGGGATCAATATTATGCATCAGGCTAAGAATATGGTCGCACTGTGACAGCACCGCGATGATCAGCACCGAAACCCCCGACGCCAGCCAGAATCCTTGCTGAACCTGATGACCAATTTTATCGCGACGCCCGGCTCCATTTAAATGCGCGATGGTTGGTGTCAGTGACAAGAGTAAACCGTGTCCGAATAAAATCGCCGGCAACCAGATTGAGGTGCCGACAGCGACGGCAGCCATGTCCGTGGCACTGACCGATCCCGCCATTATTGTGTCCACAACGCCCATGGATGTCTGGGCTATTTGCGCAAGGATGACCGGGATGGCAAGCGCTAACAAAACCCGCGCTTCTGCAAGGTACTTCTGCACAGATACACCTTTTTTCTTGATTATATTGAATAAAAAACGCCACAACAGATGGCATTAAACAGAGAGAAATAGTCCGAAGATTGTACATTGTCGGTATTTTTAAGCAAACAAAGCTGTTAATAGCTGGTTAAATAATGGAATTGAAGCAGACGGTGCTATTTCTTCTTGCAGAGATTTGGCTTTCAATTAATTCTGCGGCAAACTGAACGGAGTGACGTTTTAATACAACAGATTCAAACATTGAGGAAAAGGCTATGTTTACCGGAATTGTACAGGGAACCGGCACGGTCGTATCGATCGACGAGAAACCCAATTTCCGTACCCATGTTGTTCGTTTACCTGAAGATATGCTGGATAACCTGCAACTCGGCGCATCGGTATCACACAACGGTTGCTGCCTGACGGTGACTGAAGTGAACGGTGACCTGGTGAGTTTTGATCTGATGAAAGAAACCCTGCGCCTGACAAATCTGGGCGAACTGAAAGAGGGCGACTCAGTTAATCTGGAACGTGCAGCGCGTTTTAATGATGAAATTGGCGGACATTTAATGTCTGGTCATATTATTTGCACGGCGGAAGTGGCAAAAATCCTGACGTCAGAAAATAACCGTCAGATCTGGTTCCGTATGCCGCATGAAGATTTGATGAAATATGTATTACATAAAGGTTATATCGGGATCGACGGTATTAGTCTCACCATCGGTGAAGTGACCCGCACCCGTTTCTGTGTACATTTAATTCCGGAAACCTTGCAACGCACGACGCTGGGCACGAAACGTCTGGGCGACAAAATTAATATCGAAATCGATCCGCAAACTCAGGCGATTGTCGATACTGTCGAACGCGTATTAGCCAGTCGTGAAGCGGCAATCGCTACGGCACAGGCGATGATCGATAAAGCCGAATAAGTTATCTCAGACCCTTTATTGACATAAAAAAACCGGACATTCAGTGTCCGGTTTTTTATTAGCTAACGCATACAACCATCAGCGTGGTACGCGCATTCCGCCATCAACGCCTTGCGGGCTAAAGACGACTTGCCACAACTGAATGTCCCGGGCGCGGAAAGCACCGGCGCAGGCATTCAGGTAGTAGGTGAACATGCGGTGGAAACGTTCACCGTATTTTTCCGCCAGTTCCGGCCAGTGTTTCTGGAAGCGTTCATTCCACGCCATCAGCGTGCGGTCATAATCAGCGCCGATATTGTGCCAGTCTTCCATTACAAATAATGACTCACTGGTTTGTGCAATTTGTTGAACCGACGGCAGGCAACCGTTGGGGAAGATGTATTTATCAATCCACGGATCGACATTAAGGTCTGTTTTATTAGAACCGATGGTGTGCAGCAGGAAAATGCCGTCAGGTTTGATATTGCGTTTGGCGACATTAAAATAGGTCTGATAATTTTTCGGACCCACATGCTCAAACATCCCGACAGAAACAATGCGGTCAAACTGATCATTAAGGTCACGGTAATCCTGCAGCAGGATTGTGACATCCAGCCCTTCACAGCGTTTTTGAGCCAGTTTTTGTTGTTCAGCAGAAATCGTGACACCCACAACGCTCACGCCATAATTTCTTGCCGCAAACTCTGATAATCCACCCCAGCCGCAACCGATATCCAGCAAGCGCTGTCCCGGTTTTAATTGCAGCTTGTCACAGATCATTTTGAGTTTTGCTTCCTGTGCTTCTTCAAGCGTAGTGGCCTCTTTCCAATAGCCGCAGGAATATTGCATGTACGGGTCGAGCATCAGAGTAAATAAATCGTTGCCCAGATCATAATGCTCTTTGCCAACAATCCACGCCCGTTTGCGGGATTGCAGATTGGTCAGGCGTGCTGCGGCGACACGTAAAGTATCTTTAAAATGGTGGGGGAGTTTACTTTCCAAACCGGCACGAATAACGCGCTGGAAAAAGATATCCAGACGGTCGCATTCCCACCAACCGTCCATATAACTTTCACCGAGGCCCAGAGAACCTTCCTGTAAAACACGCTTAAAGAAGTCAGTGTTTTTTACTTTAAGGTCGAAAGGACGATTACCGTTTACCTGAATATCTGCCATCGCCAGCATTTCACTGGCGATCCGGTACCACTGATTGTCCTGAATGCTTTGATCTTCTATACACGATGAACTCATAGCTTCTCCATCACTTTCTCTTCTGACTTATTAACCTGCCGGGAAAAGCAAAGGCTATTTTTGCAGGTCTTTATGAGAACAGACGACTAGCGCCTCGCCCGATATTCGACACCAACAGAGGAAATTAAGAAGAACGCCTGCGCGCCGTAAGACGTGCAGGAAAATCATCCTTGAAAAAGTACAAAAAAATAAGTGTGACACTGTCCGCGCGTCTGGCTTAAGTATGTGATAAAAGTTTTGTAAAAGTGCTATTTTATTTGGTTTTGTTGAGTATAGGCTCGCTGGCAGGCATTCTCAATAGTTAATCGTGATGAATGAAAATGCCCGTTAAGTGACTGTTACATCAGGGTATTATCACTATTAATTAGCATGCCTTGTCTGAGCTTCCTGCTCTGATTTCTGTCCATTGTCTTGCGTGATTTCATGCCGCAAAGAGAGCCAGCGACCCAAAACTACCAACAATAGTGTAGACAGCATGATCGTGACTGTCGCCATGAGCGGATGCACAATAAATGCGGAAACCAGCAAGCTGGCAAGGAAGCACAACCCGAGCTGCAGCGTATTTTGCAATGCTGCCGCCTTGCCTGTATTAGCAGGAAACGGCATTAATGCATTTGCGACAACAATTGGGTAGGTTGCACCATTCACCAAAGCCATCAGACAGAAAGGGATCAGCAGGCTAATCAGCCCGGCATCCGTGAACATGGCAACACAGAACAAAGTCACCATACTGACGCCGTAACCCGCCAGTAACCATGGCAGAATTTTATTACCGTCCAGCTTGCTGATCACAACACGGCAACCAAAACCACCAAGCAGGAAAGCAATAGTCTGCGGGACATAGCTCAGCCCGATGGCACCGGGTGAATAACCCATGTCGCTCAGGATAAACGGTGAACCCGTTAACCACGCAAAGAATCCGGCTGAACAGGCGGCATAAATCATGACATTCCCGCTGTAAACAGGCGATTTCAGTAACGTCGCAAACCCTGTTTTATCAGCCTTCGCTTGTTTTGCAGGTTTATTCTCACGCAGAGTCAGCGTCGTCAGCACCAGGACGACGGCGACTGCGGTCAGCAGAGCAAAAATGGCTTCCCAGTCAAAATGATTGAGCACCCACGCACCAAGTAATGGTGCCAGTGCCGGAGAAAGAGCTACTAACGGCATAATGCTGGCGAAGGTTTTTTTTGCCACATCGGCAGAGAAACGGTCAACAACGATTGCCTGCCAGGTGACTGCGGCGGCACAAACGCCCATCGCCTGTAAGAAGCGCAGGGCCAGAAGGGCGCGTACATTCTCAACCCAGATAACGCCCAGACAACCGACCGCAAACAGTGTCAGACCAAGAAGCAATACCGGTTTACGGCCGATCCTGTCTGACAACGGCCCCCATAACAACTGACCGAGAGCAAATCCGCCGAGAAAAATGCTCAGACTTGCGCTGATCATTCCGGGGCTGGTCATCAGACTGGTTTGCATGGCGCTGAACGCAGGCAGATACATATCAGTGGCTAAAAAGCCCAGCATGCTCAGTCCCGCAAGATAGAGCATAAATCCAAAGGAGGGTTTCATTATCGTCTCGTTAATTTATTTATTGCAGATGATGTGATGCAGATTACATACCGGAGGCGGAGTTTAACGCTTTGATAACAGGCTTGTGAAACGCTAATATTTGCACTCTGCTATCAAAAATATTGAAGGCTGAATTATGTGGTCAGAATACGCCCTTGAAGTGGTAGATGCCGTGGCAAGAACAGGTAGTTTTAGTGCGGCAGCGCAAGATTTGCACCGTGTGCCTTCTGCTATCAGCTATACCGTCCGTCAGCTTGAGCAGTGGCTGGCCGTGCCGTTGTTTGAACGTCGCCATCGTGACGTGGTACTGACGCCTGCGGGAAAGGTTTTTGTCGATGAAGCGCGGATTCTGACAAAAAAAATGATAGCCACGCGCCGGCAGTGTCAGCAGGTGGCGAACGGCTGGCGCGGCGAATTACGTGTGGCGGTTGACCGGATTGTAAAACCCGCACGGACACGGCGTCTGGTGCTCGATTTCTACCGCCATTTTGCGGACACCGAACTCATTATTCACTCAGAAGTGTTTAATGGTGTCTGGGATGCGCTGGTTGACGGGCGGGCAGACGTGGCGATCGGTGCTACACGCGCGATACCGGTTGGCGGGGGCTTCAGTTTTCGTGACATGGGATTTATGGACTGGCATTGCGTCGTCAGCCCGCAACATCCGCTGGCTCAGTTATCCGGCGCGCTGAATGATGATGAGTTGCGGCCTTATCCTGCACTCTGTCTGGAAGACACCTCCCGGACATTGCCTAAGCGGGATACATGGACGCTTGATAACCAGCGGCGGCTGGTCGTGCCAGACTGGACCTGTGCGCTGGAATGCCTGACCGAAGGCTTATGCGTGGGTATGATGCCGGTTCATCGCGTCACGCCGTGGATAGAACAGAAAAAGTTGCAGGTGCTGACGCTGGAAAATACGTTTCCCGACAGCCCGTGTTGCCTGACGTGGGATCAAAGCAATCCGTCACCCTCGCTGGCCTGGTTGCTGGAATATATGGGCGATACAGAAACCATGAATCAGGAATGGCTGCGTGATTAGAAAAAAACGCCTGCATCTGCAGGCGTTCGATATCTGTTAACGGCGGTAATCGCGGTACGGACCATCGGCTACGGAACGGCGTTCGACCAGTTTCGGATGCACCTCAATGGTCTGAGACTCTTCACGCTTACTGACAATTCTGTCCAGCAACATGGTAAAGGCCATTTCACCCAGACGTTCTTTCGGCTGATGCACGGTTGTCAGCGCGGGGGAGAAGTAACGGGCGTTACGCACATTGTCGTAACCGATCACGGAAATATCCTGAGGAACGCGCAGGCCCAGTTCGTCTGCGGCACAGATTGCGCCCATTGCCATCACATCGCCGCCACAAAATACGGCAGTCGGGCGGTGCTTCTGCATCAGAATTTTATGCATCGCCTGATAGCCCGATTCCGGCTCGAAATCGCCCTGAACCACCCATTCGTCACGCAGCGGAATATTGGCTTCAGTCAGTGCTTTCACAAAACCCTGGAAGCGGCCACCGCCGGTATTACGTGCCAGTTGGCCCGGGATCACCCCAATATCACGATGACCGCGTTCAATCAGATAACGCCCGGCCATGTAACCCCCTTCGAAAGCATTATCAATAATGCTGTCGGTGAAGTTCTTACGCGCTTCGCCCCAGTCCATGACCACCATTGGGATCGAACGGTGCTCCTCGAGCATATTGAGCAACTCATCAGGATATTCCGCGCACATCACCAGCAAGCCATCGACGCGTTTTTGCGCCAGCATTTGCAGGTAGGCTTGTTGTTTTTCCAGATTATTATGCGAGTTACACAAAATCAGCGTATAGCCTTTGGAGAAGCAGCTGTTTTCTACGGCTTCAATCACTTCGGCAAAATAGGGCGCTTCGCTGGAGGTGGCAAGCAGACCGATCGTTTTGGTGTTATTGACCTTCAGACTGCGGGCTACAGCACTCGGCGAGTAATGTAACTCTTTGATTGCAAGGAGAACCGCTTCTTTGGTTTCTTCGGCGACGAAACGTGTTTTATTGATGACGTGCGACACGGTTGTAGTGGAAACGCCAGCGCGCTTTGCGACATCTTTAATCGTTGCCATGTAAACAATGACTCCTGAACTCACGTGTTTCAGCACGTTAGCATTATGTTAATCGTTTGCTTGCGTGGATCTCACTGCTGGCTTCTAAAAGGGCAGTGAAATCGTTGGGTGGATTCTTCAGAATGAGGCGTGAAATGCTCTCGGGTGAAATCAACCGGCACACAGGCGTGTTAACCGACAATTTTCTCTTATAATGCAGGAAAGTGGAAGTAAAATTCTCAGGGATACATTGTCATTCAGCACAAGATTTTAAATGTTAATTATGCGAAAATGCGTTGGCACACAATTAGTGTGGCTTAAAAAATGCCACAATTTGATCCGAAAGGGGGGTTTGATGGACAGCAACCTGAAATTATCGTTGATCACCACGGTATGCGCTTTGCTTATGATTATCGCTTTCAGCTTCACTGCGGTGATGAACTGATTCAGTAAGTGAACCGCTATAAAAAAGGGCGATTCCTGTTACAGGAATCGCCCTTTTCAATTTTACGCAGTGGCCGTTACCGCCGATACTCTTCCCTGCAGAAACTCTTCGTTAAATGCTATTCAATGGCTGATTAGCGAAACTTCAGACTTAACGAATTGTTTATTATCGGATCGTTTTCGGCGTCATTACCCGGCGTGCACCCACATAATGATCTTGCCAGTAATCGTCGCCGAGAGAGGTGATTTTAATGTCTTCGCCCGTTCTTGGAGACTGAATAAACTTGCCGTTCCCCACGTAAACACCAACATGGTCTGCAGCGCCGCGGTTATTGATTCTGAAGAACACCAGATCACCGCTTTCAAGTTCGCCGCGTTTGACCGGAGCCGCATCGCGCAGGTGATACATTTCATTCGCTGTGCGTGGCATTTTAATACGGATCAAATCTTTGTAGGCGTAATAGACTAAGCCGCTGCAATCAAAACCGGTATTCGGCGAGGTTCCGCCCCAGCGATATGGTTTTCCTACCTGATGCATCAGTTTGGTCATCGCCGTTTGCTGGGCATGCTGATAGCGTTTTTTATGCGTTGCACTTAGCGTAATCGGTTTGCTGTCTTCTTCGGGCTTTTTACCTTTACGGTGCCGGCCATACGCTTCTTTTTTACTGACCCTTTCCGTGCTGTTTTTCGCGAGTGAACGGGTTTTGGCGTGTTTCTCTGTTTTGCTTTCGGCCCGCGTGGTCTTCAGTGTCTTTTCTTTTTTACTTTCGGCCCGGGTCGTTTTGACACTTTTCTCCGTCGTGGTCTTTCGTTTAGCCAGTTCGGTACTTTTAACTTTCTTCTTCGAATTCTTGTCCTGAATTTTTTGTTCTGTCACTGGCGCGATTTTAGTTTTTTTACTGGTTTTCGCGGCCACCGTTTTTCGCTTTCGCCGTTCTTCAGGTGCAGCCTGATTAACATGGCTTTTACGCTGATCGGCAGAAACACGTGTCTGCGGCGATGCATGTGCCATATTCAGAAATAGCTGGGTAAAGAGCAGCACAAAAAGCGTGAACAGTAAGCGCATAGCTTCGTTACCATGAGTGGTAGGTTAAACATCAGGGATGTCAGAGTATTGCCTAAAAGAACCTGACAAAAAAGCACGAATTGACTCGATTCTAGATCATATTGTGAGAAAAAGTTAATGGCTTTTTTTATGTCGAAATAACCGCCATTTTTAGTCAAAAAAATAACCACTTTTCATGGTGTTAATATTTGAGTTAAAGAATGGAATTTTGCAAATCTGGCGTTATCGGTGAACGCCAAAAATGTTATTCTCAATGAATGTTTAAAGATGTGAGCCTGAGCGCACACATTAAAGATTGTTAAACAAAATGCCAGTATTGAGAAAGACCCCACAAAAAATGGCGTTTTTATCTGATGGCTGCCATCGTTACAATAGAAGGTATTGTGATTGCGCACCGTCTCTTTATGCTGCGCGTGAAGAGTAATGATCGTGACAGCCTGTACCGGCTTGAGGAAGCAAGAAATGACCACTCCAACAATTGAAAAAATTCAGAAGCAAGTTTCTGAAAACCCGATTCTGCTGTACATGAAAGGTTCGCCGAAACTGCCAAGCTGCGGTTTCTCCGCTCAGGCTGTTCAGGCGCTTTCAGCCTGTGGCGAGCGTTTCGCTTACGTGGATATCCTGCAGAACCCGGACATCCGTGCTGAGATGCCAAAATTTGCTAACTGGCCAACGTTCCCGCAACTGTGGGTTGACGGTGAACTGGTTGGCGGCTGCGACATCGTGGTTGAGATGTTCCAGCGCGGCGAACTGCAGCAGTTGATCAAAGAAACCGCTGAGAAATACAAATCTTCTGAAGAGAGTAATACGACAGAAGACTAACGGTTTTTCGGCCGGAAAGTAAAAAGAGCGACATGATGTCGCTCTTTTTTTGTCTTCAGTTCGGTGCAAAAGTTGTTATTGCTGATTTTCTTCCGATGCTGTTTCGTCTTCGACTTCTTCGTCTGAAAGCGCCAGAGGCCAGCCGCCTAAGCGTTTCCAGCGGTTGACCAGCTCGCAGAACAACTCGGCTGTGCGCTCGGTGTCATACAACGCAGAATGTGCCTGGCTGCTGTCAAAGACGATGCCCGCGCTGATACAGGCTTTTGCCAGCACCGTTTGCCCAAGCACCAGCCCGCTTAATGCGGCGGTATCAAACGTGGCAAAAGGGTGGAACGGATTACGTTTCAGTCCGGCACGTTCAGCCGCTGCCATCAGGAAGCTGTGATCAAAATTGGCGTTGTGCGCCACGATGATCGCGCGGTTACAGTTTTGCTCTTTCATCCCTTTACGGATGACTTTGAAAATCTCGTGCAGGGCTTCATATTCACTGACTGCACCGCGTAACGGATTGGTCGGATCGATACCGTTAAACGCCAGGGCTTCCGGCACCAGTATCGCGCCTTCAAAGGGCTCGACGTGGAAATGCACGGTCTCATCGCTTTGCAGCCAGCCGTCCTCATCCATCTTCAGGGTGATGGCTGCAATTTCCAGCAGCGCATCGGTTTTGGCATTAAATCCGGCGGTTTCTACGTCGATAACCACGGGATAAAAACCACGAAAACGGCCTCTCAGGGCGTTAATGTCACTATTCTCGGCCATTAGTTTCTTATCTTCATCGAATTCAGCACGCATTATGGCAAATTTTGCCGCCACTTGCAGGGTTGTGGCAAAAATGGGTCAATAAAAAAGGGCGCGATTGCGCCCCTGTCAGTGTTCGGGGAAGATTAATTCCCCAGCCCCTGACCTGCGTGTTTGGATTCGATCAGCTCGATTTTATAGCCGTCCGGATCTTCTACAAACGCGATAATGGTAGATCCGCCTTTGACCGGGCCGGCTTCACGGGTCACTTTCCCGCCTGCATTACGGATGTCATCACAGGTTTGCGCGACGTTATCAACGCCCAATGCGATATGACCGTAAGCCGTGCCGATGTCATAGCTGTCGACGCCCCAGTTATAGGTCAGTTCGATCACTGCACCTTCACTTTCTTCGGTATAACCGACGAAAGCCAGAGAGTATTTATATTCAGTGTTTTCGCTGGTACGCAGCAAACGCATACCTAAAACATCGGTATAGAAGCTGATAGCACGTTGCAGATCGCCAACGCGAAGCATGGTGTGGAGTAAACGCATAGGTTCCTCTTTATTTGCAGGATGAGAGTTAACGGGTCAAGCCTAACTGATAGCCGCCGTTTTGTCTGTATTACGGCGACGGCTTGTTGAATGACTGACCAAAAAAAACAGCAGAAGGAGGGCCTCTTCTGCTGCAAGAAGTGAATCACTCTTTTTAATTATTACAGTGTCGGATAATCGGTATAGCCTTGCGCACCGCCGCCGTAGAAAGTTTCCGGTTTGGGTTCGTTGAGAGGCGCATGAGATTTCAGGCGCTCAACCAGATCAGGGTTCGCGATATAGCTGCGGCCAAATGCCACGGCATCGATATAACCTTTTTCGATCAGTTCTTCGCCTTTTTCTGCGGTGTAAGCACCAGCCCCCACAATCACACCCTGATAATGCGCACGGATCACCGCCCGGAATTCTGTGGAGTAAGGTTTGCCGCCAGCCCAGTCCGGTTCGGAGATATGCAGGTAAGCGAGTTTGCGCTTGTTCAGTTCATCGAGCAGGTAGATAGCCGCCTGTTCCTGATCTTCGCCGTTATCCAGCCCGTTGAAGGGACCCATCGGCGAAATGCGGATGCCCACACGTTCAGCGCCAATAGCCCCGATGGCAGCATCAACCACTTCCAGCGTCAGACGGGTACGGTTTTCAATGCTGCCGCCGTATTCATCTTCACGCAGGTTGGACGCCGGAGACATAAACTGATGCAGCAGATAGCCGTGCGCGGCATGCAGTTCGATGTAATCGAAACCAGCTTCGGCGGAGCAGGCGGCAGCATGACGGAAATCATTCACGATCCCCGGAATTTCGCTGAGCGCTAAGCGCGCGGTGTCGGGCAATCGACACGAATGGCGTGACCTTGCTCATCACGCAAGCTGGTCCGCGTGTTCGGGTTGACGGCCGAAGGCGCGACCGGTGTCTGGTTGTCAGGCTGAACGCTGTTATGCGAGATACGTCCGGTGTGCCACAGCTGAACCGCAATGCGCCCGTCTTTCTGATGTACGCCGTCCACGATTTTTTTCCATGCAGCGACTTGTTCCGGCGTATGCAGGCCAGGTGCGCCGGCATACCCTTTCGCCTGGAATGAAACCTGAGTGGCTTCAGTAATGATCAGGCCAGAACTGTGGCGCTGTGCGTAATATTCGCCCATGAGCGGTGTAGGGATGTCACCCGGTTCGATGCTGCGCAGACGGGTAAGCGGTGCCATAAAGACACGGTTAGACAACGTGTTTTTACCGACAACAATGGGGGTGAAAAGCTTGGTCATTTCAATAACTCCGACGTTAATGGACTGATCGGTAAGACGTTCATGGATAACTTTCACGTCAAACGACCCTTTCTTAATGCCACCTTTCTATCGCATCTGACCTGTTTGTGACTACGCGCACGGTGCTTTTTCACCAAACGCATCCTGATTTCAGGTTTGCATCCATACTTTAAGGGCAAAAAAGATTGAAAAAGAGCCGGCGGGTGCCGGCTGAGGTGAGGGCAAACCTCTGTTTTCTTGGTGAGGGCTTGCGAAACAGTAGGGCCATTTTCCGACAGGTGAAAACGGCTAAACGGACGGTAGCAGATCTGTGTTGCAGATATTTGAAGAATGAAACACAAGACGTAAATTACCTTGCGGGATAGCAGGAAAGCGTCTTGAATAAATGTTCACCATGATTTGCGGAGGGTGTGTGGCTCAGCAGCTCGAATTTTTTGACATCCCCAGTCCATGCCGTGGCATTTGTCAGGCTGATGAACGCGGTTATTGCCGTGGCTGCCTGCGCAGCCGCGAGGAGCGTTTCGGCTGGATAAAAATGACTGACACAGAAAAACGCCATGTGCTGCGGTTATGTCAGCAACGCCTGCTGCGCCAGCAACGTGCAGGAAAACAGCCGGACGAACCCTTGCCGCAGCAACCGGAGTTGTTCTGATTTCACCTGTCGTTTACCGCCATCGTGACGGCGGTCCGCTTCCTGACAATTCTTGCTCGTCGCATCAATACAGCACCACGGGCGTTGTGTATTCTGTGGGTCGAAAATCGAAAATATAAGGGATTCACAATGGAAGCACACACCCCGATTTCTCCGCAAGGGCCGGTATTTTCAACGCTGATTTGTGGTTACTGGCGGCTGATGGAATGGAACATGACGCCGCAACAGGTTCTGGCGTTCATGGAACAGCACATTGAAATGGGCATTACGACAGTCGATCATGCAGATATTTATGGCGGCTATCAGTGTGAAGCGGCATTTGGTGAGGCGTTGCGTCTTAACCCCTCTTTGCGCGAAAAAATGCAACTGGTCAGTAAATGCGGCATCGCCACCACGGCAGATCCCGACAACAAAATCGGTCATTACATTACGGATACGCAGTACATTGTGGATCGTGCGGAGCAATCACTGCGCAATCTGCGTACCGATTATCTGGATTTATTGCTGATCCACCGCCCGGATCCGCTGATGGATGCCGATGAAGTCGCTGAGGCGTTCACGCGGTTGCATAAAAGCGGCAAAGTAAAACATTTCGGTGTGTCCAACTTCACCCCGGCACAGTTCAGCTTGTTGCAATCGCGTCTGCCGTTTTCGCTGGTGACCAATCAGCTAGAAATTTCCCCCATTCATCAGCCCGCCATTCTTGACGGCACGTTGGATCTTTGCCAGCAACTGCGTATCAAACCGATGGCGTGGTCCTGTCTGGGGGGCGGTCGTCTGTTCAGCGATACAGAATTCCAGCCGCTGCGTGATGAACTTCAGACTGTGGCGAATGAAATTGGCGCAGACACTATTGAACAGGTGGTCTACGCCTGGGTCATGCGGCTGCCGTCTCAGCCGTTGCCGATTATCGGCTCGGGCAAAATCGGGCGCGTGCAGTCAGCGCTGAAGTCATTGTCTCTGGAAATGACCCGTCAGCAATGGTTCCGCATTCGTAAAGCCGCATTAGGATTTGATGTACCTTAATGTTTTCACGCGGGTTTTGTGGCGCTGACAGCGGGATCCGCCGGGCCATCTTCTGTTGAGATGGCCTGCTGCAATTGTGACAGCGAGCAGTATAAACGCCAGATCACGCCTGCCAGTTCACGCGCTGCAGGTTCCGGATGGTGAGCCAGTGAATTGCTCATCCGCATTAACTCAATCAACGTGGCGTCCAGATTTTCATGGCTGACGCCGCGCTCCGTCATTACCCCTTTCAGACAATGAATACACACGTCCCGCACCGCAGACAGCGGATCCGAGCGGGTTTCCCATTCGCGTAACTGCCAGACAATATGGCTGCAATTAAGCAGCACCACACCCCAGCGCAATAACCAGGTTCGTGAGAGGTGATCTTTACTTTGATTGAGCTGATTCATCCGGTGATAAATCAGGGATTCAAACTGGAAATGGCTCAGCGAGGGGTTACGGCTAAGCTGATCCATAAAATCACGACGCAGGGCGCGGATAATGCGACGGCTTTTGCGCTTATCAGAGCTGGGCCTTAACACCTGAAAGGCAATCCCGGCCAACATCACACCGGCAATTTTCGCTACGCCGTCATTCATAAAAGACTGATAGTCGTAATCCGGCGGATTCGTGACGGCTAAAAAAGATCCCATAAACACAATCATTTGCCCCCATAAACCGGCGTAACGTTTGTATTGTAGTTTCATCATCTGCATCGTCACTAACATCGGCAGGAAGAAAGCGCAGAACACCCAGAAATTGTCGATTTGGACCATCAGCCCGAATTTCAGCAGGAAACAGCCGATAAACAGTAACCCCAATGATTTTATTAACAGCGTGATACTGCTGATCGGCGAGGCCGTGGAAGAATAAAGCACGCAACTGACAGCCGTCAGCGCCACCGCACCGGCACCTGAATCCCACTGTGTCGTCATCCAGAAGGCGCAACCGATCACAATACACAAAAATGTCCGCAGCCCGTTGTACGCGGCCTCAAGGGTATCGGTGTGCTGGGCAAGATGGCTGATTTTCGGTGGCTGGAGAGTGTCGGCTTTGGCTGCGTTGGCATTTTCCACCCGCTGCAACCAACGTTCACTGCGAAGATATAGCCAGCAAAAATCGCGTAAACGGTGCCAGAAAGCCTGATGGCGGAAATCAGACGTATCCTGTGGCTGAATATGCAGCAGAATTCTGGACAGCTTGAATTTATCCGTGTCCGGCTTACGCAGTTCATCAAGCAAAACGACCAGTACCTCTTGTAAGTTTTCCGGGGGATTGGGCCAGTTCAGCAGCATCCGGCGCAGGCTGGAAATGTAGCTGGTCATGCGTAATTGCTGATGCAGTAAATAATTAACGACATTATTTTGGCGACGCAGGCGGTAATGGCTCCAGAATGCCTGGATACGCAGAAGATTCATGGTCAGGATCTGGCCGATCAATCCTTCGTGCGACGTTCTGATCTGATCTGAAATTTCCGTACGCCACAACAATTGCGCATGTTCCAGCAACCGGGTATGCATTTTGCGCAGCGAGGTGAGCAGGGCATCACTGTCGGACGTACTGGGCAGCACCATCATCATAAAACCACCGCACAAAATACCGGTGATGACTTCGCCGACACGCGCCTGTGCGATATCAAAAATCTGTGTCGCATCGGTGACGTCTACGGTGGAGAACGCAATGATTGCCGCCGTGTAACCTGCCAGGGCAAACGCATAAGAGACGTTGTTCTGATAATGGTTGGAGACGTAGGTACAAATCCCCAGCCATGCGGCAATGGCAAAAGTGAAGAGCCAGGGCTCATTCAGACAATGTCCGGCAATAAACACCGCGCCCACGGCACCCAGCAGGCTGCCCATAATTCGCCCGATACTTTTACTGATAACGCCGCCGACGGTGGGGAAACTCACCACCGCTGCCGAGGTCAGGGCCCAGTAAGGCTCGTCCATCTGAAATTCAAAAGCGATATAAAGCGCCAGTATCATCGCGATGGAATTGCGCAGGGCGTAGCGCCATTGTCCCCAACTGGCCTTTCCCCACGGAGTATTTTTCCATTCGAGCCAGGAAAGATTCACTGCGCCACCTTAATTACGGATTGCGATTGTGCAGGTGGTTCCGGCAACCAGCACCACGTGTTCCGGCACATTCTCAAGCTGAATACGCACCGGCACGCGCTGGGCCAGACGTACCCACGGCACATTGGGTTTCACATTCATCAGCAAATCTTCCGGGGCATCGAGGCTCTGGTCATAAATAGCCCGGCCAATACTTTCGACCCGACCCTGCAACGGAATATTGCCGTTAAATAGTGTGATATCCGCCATGTTGCCTTCGCGAATATTTTTGAGTTTGGTTTCTTCGAAATATCCCAGAATGTAGAAAGAATGAATATCCACCAGCCCGACCAGCGGTGTCCCGGACGTGGCATAGTTTCCACGGCGAGTTTGCAGATTGGTGATATAACCATCAGTCGGCGCAACAATTGTGGTTTTACTTAGATTCCATTTGGCCTGTTCTAATGATGCCTGTGCCGCCTGATAGGCCGCCTGCATAGCTTTGGCGCTGATATTGGATTCATCGAGGGATTCGGCGGAAATAACATTGGTACCCAGCCCTCTGCGGCGCCGGGCTTCGTGACTGGCTTTGGCTAAATCAGCCGCGGCTTTCGCTACCGCAGCTTCGGCATTATCAACAGCGATTTTAAAAGGCACCGGATCCAGACTGAAAAGCGGGTCTCCGCTTTTAACAAACTGGTTATCATGGATATTTATTTCAATAATGCGCCCCGAAACTTCCGGCGTGATATTGACAATCTCGGCGCGCACTTTGCCGTCCCGGGTCCAGGGCGATTGCATATAATAATTCCACATCCACCAGCCTGCACAAATTGCGACCGCGAAAACCAGCACGGTAGAGAAATATTTGAGTGTCTTAAATTTCATTTCAGAGGTTCACCATAAGCATCAGTGCGGCACAAATAGAGATCACAAAAAGAGATAAATCCATCAGGGTGGGATGCCAGACTTCACCGGAATAAATCCAATCACGCAGCACGCGATGTATCAAAAGCCAGAATACGAATCCCAGTAAAAATGCTTTGAACATCGGGGGGAAATAAAGTGAGGCACCCAGGACCAGATCCGGTAGCGGGAAGCCTGAGTGAAACATTTGCGCATTCACAATATTAATCTCTGCCAGTGATTGTGTTATAAACAAGCTTAACTTTGGAAGCAGAGACTCTGCTTCCGGATGCAATCGTACCTACTATTATATATAGAATTGTAATTTCTCGATTAATGTTCCTAAAACTAAGCTAAACTCTGGGGAGTTATCTTAGCATGCTAATTATAAGGAGGGGATAATTGGAATCGAATCTGGGGTCAGATCTAGCACGATTAGTTCGTGCCTGGCGTGCGTTGATTGACGATCGGTTAAAACCGTTGGAACTCACGCAAACACATTGGGTAACACTTCATAATATCAATATGTTACCTCCGGAGCAGTCTCAGATTCAGCTGGCGAAAGCCATCGGGATTGAGCAACCGTCTCTGGTTCGTACGCTTGATCAACTGGAAGAAAAGAAGCTGATCACCCGTCAGACTTGTGCGAGCGATCGCCGTGCTAAGCGCATCAAGCTGACTGAAGAAGCCGCACCGATCATTAATGAAATGGAATCAGTTATTGATTGCACGCGTAAAGAGATTTTGTCCGGCATGTCTTCTTCTGAAATCGAACAACTGGGCGGGATGTTGTCCCGGCTGGAAAAAAATATTGCTTCCCTGCAAAGCAAATCATAAAAATCGACTTTTATTACGTCACACAGCGTTGCTTTTGATCCGACAGAAAAGAATTACCCATAAAAAAAAAACCGAAGCCACTGGCTTCGGTTTTTTGCGTTGAGACCGGGAAAATCAGGCGCCAGGGGACACAGTAATTGTGCTACCGCTGCTGGCCATGCTCACACGCTGGCCGACGCTGAATTTGGTTGCTCCGACTTTCTGAACCACCTGAATGGTTGTACCGTCATCACGACGAATTTGCAGTTCTACGCCGTTTGAACGGTTAAGCGAACTTTGCACACCCTGACCTGCAACGCCACCTGCGACTGCACCTGCAGCGGTTGCCAGACTACGTCCGGTACCCCCACCGACGGTATTCCCCAGGAAACCACCCAATACCGCACCACCAAGTGCGCCGACGATGTTTGCATCATCTCCGCCCTGGATTTGTACTGCACGGGTAGACACGATGGTGCCGTAGGTCACTTGCTGAATTTGCTTCGCCTGGGATGCGGAGTAAACATCGCCAGACAGAGAGTTATCGCTGACGCAGCCAGCAAGGGAAACACCGGCAAGGGCGACGACGAGTAAACGCTTAATCATAAATAGCTCCTTTATTATGCTGCTGCATACGTTTGAGAGTAGCGGCACCAACAGAGAAAAAACAGTGCACAAGTTCAACATCAGTGTCGAAGGTGTCATATAACATACTTGTTTCACTTCCACCTAGTATACAGAAGGCGTGCTCAACTAATAATAAACGCAGGTTTACGTTTTAGACAGCAAAGTGCGCAATCAAAAATACGGGTATCCGATGTTGTTATTGGTGGTTTTTACAACACGGCTATTTTCAGGAATAAAAAACGTAACAAGAAAAACACGAAGTCATCACACCATGTAATAAAAAATCAGTAACTCATGGCGTTGCCCTTCAAATACCGATTACTCTGTGGTGATTACTTTTTCTGACGAGTTTCCTGGAGAGTTAAGGATGTTATCTATGAAGTCAGGTCGCTATATCGGTGTGATGTCCGGCACCAGTCTCGACGGTGTTGATGTCGTACTGGCCGCCATTGATGAGCACATGGTCGCGCAGCAAGCCAGCTATTCACATCCTATTCCTCTGGCTTTGAAAAATGCGATCCTCGGGATGTGTCAGGGCCAACAGGTGACGCTTGAACAGGTCGGGACGCTTGATACTCAGCTGGGTATTTTGTTCGGTGAGGCCGTATTAGGTTTGTTGAAAAATGCCAATATCTCCCCTGACGAAGTGACCGCCATTGGCTGCCACGGGCAAACTGTCTGGCACCAGCCGAAAGGTGACACGACATTTTCTATGCAGCTGGGTGATAACAACCGCATTGCGGCCATGACCGGCATTACCACCGTGGGCGATTTCCGTCGCCGGGATATGGCATGGGGCGGGCAGGGCGCGCCGCTGGTGCCTGCTTTCCATCAGGCATTGCTGGCTGATCCGGCCGAGCGCCGTATGATCCTCAATATTGGCGGCATCGCGAATCTTTCAATGCTGCTGCCGGGCCAGCCGGTGCGTGGTTACGATACCGGTCCGGGAAATATGTTGATGGATGCGTGGGTCTGGCGTCATCTGGCACAGCCATATGATAAAGGGGCTGAATGGGCAAATCAGGGGCGGGTGAACTTACGTTTGCTCCAGCAGATGCTGTCTGATCCTTACTTTGCCGAACCTGCACCGAAAAGTACCGGGCGTGAATATTTCAATATGGCGTGGCTGGAAAAGCAACTGGCGCGTGCTCCTGAAATCTCCCCGCCGGATGTGCAGGCGACGCTGGCTGAACTGACCGCAGTAAGCATCGCCGAGCAAGTGCAACTGGCTGGCGGATGCGACCGGCTGATGGTGTGTGGCGGCGGGGCGCGCAATCCGTTACTGATGGCGCGACTCTCAGCCATGTTGCCGGGCACGGAAGTTTGCACCACGGATGCCTGCGGTATCAGCGGTGATGACATGGAAGCACTGGCGTTTGCCTGGCTGGCATTCCGCACGTTATCCGGTCAGCCGGGCAATTTGCCGTCGGTTACCGGTGCAAGTCGTGAAACTCTGCTCGGCGCAATTTATCCGGTTGTTTCAACCCGTTCCTGATGCGTTCTCGGTTTTATCTCAATGTGCTGCGCCTGCGGGCGTGGTACATAAAAGAGATAATTGAAGACCATCAGGGAGCACCGAATGAAAAAGGCGATTATCGCTACGTTAGCAGGATTCACACTGGCAGGATGCAGCCAGTTCAGCCACCAGACCGAAAGTCCGACAGAAGAATTACACTACCAGTGCGGGACCTTACCGCTGACGGTCACGCTGGATAAACCGGCGCAGCAGGTCAGTATGGTTCTCGATGGTGAACAGCTGAAACTGAAACAGATTGAGTCCGCTTCTGGCACCCAATACAGCGATGGCCATTACACGTTCTGGTCTAAAGGTAATCAGGCCTTTGTGCAGCGTGGTGAGAACGTCATTATCGACGACTGCGTCCAAAAATAACCCCTTTCATACTTCGAGTTGCAGATGCGCTGGCTGCGTTTACTCCGCGCCGCGTCAGGAACATTGAGATCCTGACGCGGCGGGTGCACAATGCGCTTACCTTCCTTAGATACGCAACTTAATCCATATGTCTGATAACAAAGAGTTTGATATTGCGGACTCGCGCCGCGAATACACCCGTGGCGGGCTGCGTCGTGCTGATTTAACCCCTGAGCCGCTGCCTTTGTTTGAACACTGGCTGAAACAGGCCTGTGACGCCCGTCTGGCTGACCCGACGGCGATGGTGGTGGCGACGGTTGATGAGCGCGGACAGCCTTTCCAGCGCATTGTGCTGCTTAAGCACTACGACGAAAAGGGGCTGGTGTTTTACACCAATCTGGGGAGTCGCAAGGCGCAGCAACTGGCAAACAACTCACGCATCAGCCTGTTGTTTCCGTGGCACATGCTGGACCGGCAGGTGATTGTGCTCGGCCAGGCAGAACGTCTCTCTACGCTGGAAGTCATGAAATACTTCACCAGCCGCCCGAAAGATAGCCAGATCGGCGCATGGGTTTCGCAGCAGTCCAGCCGAATTTCGGCACGCGGCGTGCTCGAAAGCAAATTCCTCGAACTGAAACAGAAATTCAGCAATGGCGAAGTGCCGCTGCCAAGTTTCTGGGGCGGTTTCCGCGTCAAAGTGGATTCGATGGAGTTCTGGCAGGGCGGTGAACATCGTCTGCACGATCGGTTCATTTACCAGCGTGACGAAGCAGAGCCTCAAACTGGCTGGAAAATAGACCGCCTCGCCCCCTGACCACGAAAAAATACGCGATTTCCTAGCGCTCGGACGACGGGCGCTTTATTCTATGTCGTTCCCCGTAAAGGTGAGAGAAAAGGCACATGCACGGCATGATGTCAGACATGAATCTGCACACATTCAGTACATATTTCTGAGTACAAACAAACGGAGTCTTTGATGGCGAGCAGCAACCTGATTAAACAATTGCAAGAGCGGGGCCTCATTGCCCAGGTGACGGATGAAGAAGCGTTAGCAGAGCGACTGGCGCAAGGGCCAATTGCACTCTATTGCGGTTTCGATCCTACCGCAGACAGCTTGCATTTGGGACATCTGGTGCCTTTGCTTTGCCTGAAACGCTTTCAGCTGAACGGGCACAAGCCAGTGGCTCTGGTGGGTGGCGCAACCGGTCTGATCGGCGATCCGAGCTTTAAAGCCACGGAGCGCAAGCTGAACACCAATGAAACCGTGAATGAATGGGTTGAGAAAATCCGCCAGCAGGTTTCGCCGTTCCTGGATTTCAGCTGTGGCGAAAACAGCGCTATCACCGCCAATAACTATGACTGGTTCGGCAGCATGAACGTGCTGACTTTCCTGCGTGATATCGGTAAGCACTTCTCTGTTAACCAGATGATCAATAAAGAAGCGGTGAAACAGCGTCTGAACCGTGATGACAGTGGTATCTCCTTCACTGAATTCTCTTACAACCTGTTGCAGGGTTACGATTTTGCCTCCCTCTACGATCTGCACAAAGTTGAGCTGCAAATCGGCGGTTCGGACCAGTGGGGTAACATTACGTCAGGTATCGATCTGACCCGTCGTCTGCATCAGAAACAAGTGTTTGGCCTGACCGTTCCGTTGATCACCAAATCTGACGGCACTAAATTTGGTAAAACTGAAGGTGGCGCAGTCTGGCTGGATCCGAAGAAAACCAGTCCGTACAAATTCTACCAGTTCTGGATCAACACGGCGGATGCTGACGTTTACCGCTTCCTGAAATTCTTCACCTTCATGAGCATTGAAGACATCAATGCGCTGGAAGAAGAAGATAAAACCAGCGGTAAAGCGCCACGCGCACAGTACGTTCTGGCTGAGGAAGTCACCGGTATGGTTCATGGTGCAGAAGGTCTGGCGGCCGCAAAACGCATTACGCAGAGCCTGTTCTCCGGTTCCCTGAGCGAGATGACAGAGGTCGATTTCGGCCAGCTTGCGCAGGATGGCCTGGAACTGTTTGAAGTGCCTCGTGATACGGATCTGCAACAGGCGCTGGTTATCGCCGGTATGGCACCGTCGAAAGGCCAGGCGCGTACCATGATTTCCTCTAACGCGGTTTCTGTAAATGGCGAAAAACAGACGGATACAGAATACAGCTTCGCTGACAGTGATCGTCTGTTTGGCCGTTATACCTTGCTGCGTCGCGGTAAAAAGAACTATACGCTGTTGCTCTGGGCATAAGTTTTAGGCCGGTAGGACGGGGGGCTGCAAGGTCTCCCGTTTTTGTTCCCTGATATCAGTAATCCCGCCATCTCCCCGATGACGTTGCAATCGGAAATTCTTCATGAAAAGCATTCTTTCTATCCAGTCACACACAGTTTTTGGACACGCGGGTAACAGCGCGGCGGAATTCCCTATGCGTCGTATGGGCGCAAACGTTTGGCCTCTGAATACTGTTCAGTTTTCCAATCACACTCAGTACGGACACTGGACCGGCTGCGTGATGCCTGCAGCACATCTGACTGAAATTGCGCAGGGAATTGCGGAAATTGATCGTCTGAAGGATTGCGACGCGGTGCTGAGTGGCTATATCGGTTCGCCGGAGCAAGGGCAAAGTATTCTGGAGATTGTTCGTCGGGTGAAAGCTGCGAATCCCGATGCCTGGTATTTTTGCGATCCGGTCATGGGACATCCTGAAAAAGGCTGTATCGTGGCGCCGGGCGTTGCTGAGTTCCATTGCAACCAGGCGCTGGTTAACTGTGACATTATCGCGCCGAATCTGCTGGAGCTTGAACTGCTGAGCGGTCACGCAGTGGCAAGCGTTGAAGAAGCCGTCGCCACTGCGCGGGAGCTGATCAGCAAAGGCCCGAAAATTGTGCTGGTGAAGCACCTGAGCCGCGCTGGTTATCACAGTGACCGTTTTGAAATGCTGTTGGTTACTGCGAGTGAAGCGTGGCACATCGACCGTCCGCTGGTTGATTTCGGTGTCCGTCAGCCGGTTGGCGTGGGTGACCTGACCAGCGGTTTATTGCTGGTGAATTTGCTCAAGGGTGAAGCACTGGATAAAGCGCTTGAGCACGTGACCGCTGCAGTTTATGAAGTCATGCTGGCGACGCATGCGATGGGTGAATACGAGCTGCAAATCGTGGCAGCGCAGGACAAAATGGTCAAACCTGAGCATCATTTCCCGGCGGTAAAACTGTAATCACTGCCTGAATACCTCTTTTCCTGAATAAAAAAACGCCCCGCGCTGTAGCAGCCGGGGCGTTTTTGTTGGCGATCACACCACGAAAGCGGTTATTTCAGACCTTCAGCCGACAGAGCCGCATCAACAGCCGGGCGTGCGGCAACGCGGTCAAGGTAGGCGTTCAGTTCCGTCAGTGCGCTCAGATCAAATTTCAGTGCCTTCGCCCAACCCATCACGGTAAACAGGTAAGCATCTGCCACGCTGAAACGCGTACCCAGCAGGAAATGATTGTCTTTGAGGGCGGTATTCACGTAAGCAAATTTTTTGCTCAGTGCTTCGCGGGTTAATGTCTTGAACTCTTCGGGGGCTTTCGGATTAAACAATGGCGAGAAACCTTTATGCAGCTCAGTTGCAATGTAGTTCAGCCATTCCAGCGCGTGATAACGGGCCAGCGTGCCTTGTTCCGGCATCAGCTGACGGTCTGGTTTCTGGTCTGCCAGATACTGCACGATAGCCACGCCTTCGGTCAGAATACTGCCATCATTGAGTAACAGCGTAGGGATCTGCCCCTTGGGGTTCACTGCGAGGAAGTCATCACCGGTTTCTGTTTTCTTGGTCGCCAGATCAACCTTCTCAATGCTGAAGTCCAGACCCGCTTCACGCAGGATGATATGAGGGGAAAGGGAACAGGCTCCGGGTTTATAATACAGTTTCATAAACACTCCATTGGATGAGCAACCCGCCGGACCCCGCGAGACATTACCGTTTCACAGGGTGGCGATAGGGCTATATAAAAACTGCTTCTATCCTAGAACTGGCGGGAGCAAAAGTCAGTGTTTTAATTGTGACAGTGCGTCCGGTTACTCATATTCTGATCAAACATACGCTCTCAGCGCGAGTGCTGGTTCAGGAGGCCACGCACGGCCAGTTCAACGTTTTCAGGCGCGGGCAGCATAGGAGAACGCAGCTCGTTATCCATCAAGCCGTCCAGCGATAACGCGAACTTAATGGCCGCCGGGTTCGGGGCAGAAAACATCAGGCGAATCATTGGCAATAAGCCAAAGAAGGTTTTACGCGCGGCAACGATATCCTGCTCTTTGAACTGTTTAATCAGTTGAACAAACTCTTCCGTGAAAATATGCGACGAGGCAGCAATCGCCCCTTTACCGCCCAGGCTCAGGGTTGAAAATATCTGCACGTCTTCGCCACACAGTACGTCGAGTTCGCCGTCAGCAATCAGTGAAAGCGTCAGGTCTATACTGCCTCCGCAATCTTTTACGGCGGTAATGCGCGGATGTTTTGCCAGCTGGCGGAATGTGTCCAGCTCCATCTGTACGCCAGTACGATAAGGAATATTGTAAAGCACCACCGGCACCGTGGCGTGATCTGCAATTTCCGTAAACCAGGCGACCAGTGCGGCCTGAGAAGGGCGGATGTAGTAAGGCGCGGGGATCAGCAAACCGGCAACAGGACGGTGTAAAATCGCATCCTGCATTTCACGGATAACCGGCATATGCGTGCCTGACAGCCCCATGATCACCTGATGACCCGGTACCACTTCCAGCACAGCATCCAGAACCTGCAGTTGTTCTTCTTTGGTGAGCATCGGGGCTTCACCGGTCGTACCACAGACGACGACGCCGTCAATGCCCCGTTTGAGCAGCCGGGTGCACAATGATTTCAGTGCAGTAAAGTCGATCTCACCCTGATGAAAAGGCGTGACCAGCGGGACCCAGATACCTGAAAACGATGACATGATGTAGTTCCTTAAACGGCGTGATTTATCAGCCTCGGATCATGTCAGTAAAACAGGGACGAGCGCCAATTGAATGAATTAATAAGGTGTTTTGAGTTATCTATGGTGCTTATAAATAGATGGTTTACGTACTGGATAACATGTTCATTTCATTGCTCAGTAACGTGCTTAACACTTCTACCGGCACGGGGCGCGAGAACAGATAGCCCTGGAGGTGCGAGCAACCTGCTGATACTAAGAAAGTTTTTTGCAACTGATTTTCAACGCCTTCTGCAATGACGTTGAGATGCATTTTATTGCCAAGCTGAGACACGGCAGAAACAATCGCGGCGGTATCATTCACTTCTGTGACGTACTGCACAAACGAACGGTCAATTTTCACGCTGTCTACTGAGATATCTTTTAGCAAACTGAGGCTGGAATAACCGGTACCAAAATCGTCGAGCGAAATTTTAACCCCGACCTGACGTAATTTAGCGAGATGGCTGAGGCTGATCCCGTTGGCGTTCATCACTGAGGTTTCGGTCAGTTCAAGTTCGAGCCGTGAAGGCGGGAAATCTTCCTCTGCCAGAACCGCCAGAATACGCGGTCCGAAATCCGGTTCACCGAGTTGAACAGCAGAAACGTTGATCGCCAGATTGAGCCGTTCAAAATTCCTGATATCCCGACACGCCTGCCGCAGAACAATTTCACCGAGCTGAATAACCAGTCCGGTCTCTTCGGCCAGGGCGATAAATTGTACCGGCGAGACTTGTCCGAGCACGCCGTGGTTCCAGCGTGCCAGCGCTTCAACGCAAACGACTTTCTCATCGTGGCTGCGTAAAATAGGCTGATAAACACAGGTCAGGTCACCTTCTTTGGCCAGTGATTCCGCCAGCGCTTTCACCATAATGCGTTTACTGACGCTGCTGGCATCGAGCAATTCAGAATAAAACGAGAACATATTTTTGCCGCGCTGCTTGGCTTCCAGCAGCGCCGTATTCCCGCGGCGCATGATCTCGCCGGCGGTAATATTCTCTGCACCAAACATCACGATGCCGAATGAAATCGTAATCATCGGATTAGCCCGCGTCAGCGTAAACGGCTGGCGCATCATCACCAGTATTTCCAGCGCCAGATTATTGGCCATTTCACTGGTCGGATTATTGCGCAGGATAATCGAGAATTCATCGCCGCCGATGCGCGAAACGGTTCCGCTGTTGCCGACTTCATTACGCAGACGCTGGCCGAATTCGCAGAGAATGGCATCGCCCGCCTGATAGCCGTATGTGTCGTTGATGTAATTGAAATCGTTGAGATTCAACAAGAAGAGGGCGCAGGGGTCAGGGCGATACATGCGCCGGGCGGCAATCTGGCTAAGTTCTTCACTCAATGCCGTCCGGTTCGGCAAGCCGGTTAATACGTCATGACGGGCAAGGTAGCGGATCTGCGCTTCTGAACTGCGCAAAAGCGAAATATCCATAATAGAGGTCAGAATGAAATGCCGTGTCTCCAGCGTGACGCGGGATTTACGTACCAGCACATTGCGCCGCTTACCTGACGGGTCAACCAGCGTTTCTTCGTTGACCGTTTTCTCTCCGGTTTCCAGAACTTCAATATCGCGCTCACGCTGCCGGGCAGATTGTTCAGGATCTGTGAAAAAAGAAACATCCTGACCAATCAATTCTTCCCGTGGACGTCCATAAAATTCGCTGGCTTTCTGATTAAGGAATACCAGTTTACGCTCATTATCTTTAAGGACTGTCGCTTCGGGAAGAGCATCAAGAACTGCCTGGCATATCGCAATATCTGTAAGCATGAGTTAAATACCCCGAGCAGAAAATGAGTGTGATGTGGCACAGTTTGTTAGCCAGTAAACTCATCAGATTGTTTTTGCAATTATTACTCACAATCGGATGAGAATATTACCGTTGTTTTTAAATTTTAAAATTCAATCGGTTATCACGCCCTAAGTAAGGTATTCGATATATTATTCGGGTGAATAACGATCAACTCAGTTCAATGCGGTTTTTACCGGCGAATTTTGCCCGATACAAAGCATGATCTGCCTGGATTAATAAGGGCGAGACCGAATCCTGATTGGGCATCACGGAATGCCATACCGATATCGTTCGTCATCGGAATATTATTCTGCGAATTCAGAGCTAACCGAAGCAGGAGATAACCTGCCGTCAGATACGGTCCTGGGGAAATTAGCTTAACAGGACTGTGATAACAAATCGGTGAAAGAGTGTGGCGGGTATGCGAACTGTTATTGTGACTGATGATCCGTGCAGGACAGAAACACTTTTATCATATTTAGGAATTTCTTTATAAACGCTAAGGCGACGGAAGAAGAACAGCCTGACATGAAGTCTCAGGGATGCTTTTTAGTCCCAAATTTTTCATCCCATTCGCGGCGGTAACGGCGGGATTGTTTACGGCCTTTCAGCCAGAGGTAGGTGCACACCGCGCAGACACCCGCTGAGAAAACGATATTGCGCATATCCTGATCATAAAAAATGACCAGCACACAGTCGAGAGCAGCCACAATCGCGAACCACTTATGCATGTGCGACTGCCTGCGGGTTTCGGCATTCATTCTTTTAAGCTGACGTCCCTCTTCCAGAACCTTTCTTTTTACCATCGCACGCTCCCGGGATGAGTGGAGTCAATCATTTGACGTAGATTTTTTTGAAGGAGAGTAAACCGAAAAAAGCGGGTTATTATTCGCGATATTAACTGATCCTGAAATTATTATCGCGAACAACCTGCCAGCGCTATTCGTTGAATAGCGCGATTTACTGACTGATTTTACAGTCTTTTAAACGTTATAGGCTGACTAAAAAATAGTTTTTTATGATGAAAAAGTATTACCAATTACTGCTGAGGATTGATTTATCAGGCCGTGGTGGATTATCTTTTTAGGAATTATCTTAATTCTCGGTGAGTAAATGAGCGATTCATCATCACGAAAGATCGTTGATAGTGCGAACATTTATCAGGATTTCGACACCCGTTTTTACGAATGGGAAGACGGAATGTCCAGCGCAGGTTTTAAACTTGAACTGCCGGATCGCAACAGGGAAGAATTTGACTGGAGCGTCACCGGCTACAACTTCGGCCGCGTGATTGGCGGTGTGCTGACCGTCAGTGAGCACGATATCAATCGCCAGTACGGCAACCTGTTTTCGATGCCCGATCATATCGTCATTTTCATTGTGATTATCGGGGGGATGGACTGCCAGTGTTTCGGCGAGCGGTTCATGCTGAGCCAGGGGGATATCCTGATCCAGGATATGTCGCAGCCGATTAAAATCCATGTGTATCCGGGCGAGCAGAAACCGCGTCTCGGTTCTTATCAGTACATTATTATGCCCAAGCACAGCCTGCATTTTAATGTCGATATTGCCTCGTTACACGGAAAGCGTATTCCGGCAGCCTCACCGGTGAACATCATTCTGCGCAATCATTTTGCGACGATGGTGCAGGTGTTTGATCAGATGACCGAACAGGAAGTACTGAGCACTGGCGAGGGGGCGGCGTCGGTATTCCTGCAAACACTGCATCTGGTGGCGGGGAAGAAGGTGGAACATCCGTTTGAGCAAAGTGCACGTCTTGAGCGCATTTGCCTGTATATCGAAAAGCATCTCGGCAGGCCGATCAGTATTGATATTCTGTGCAAAGATTTTGCTATTTCGCGCTCAGGGTTGTATCGCCTGTTTGAACCGCTTGGCGGCATCGCGCAATTCATTCGCAGCCGGCGCTTACTGCTGGCGAAGCGCCTCCTGCGAACCTCTTCGATGTCGGATCAAAGTCTGGCCGCCATTGCGAGACAGTGTGGCCTGGAACCCAGCGCTTTACGTCGCTATTTCCATGAATTCTATGGCACCACGCCTTCTGAGATGCGGGAGAAATTCCGCCGTGATGCTGAGCAATCGGGGCAGGCGGATGCCACTCATGTGAATTGGGTGACTTCGCTTTAATGCATTGATTGCCCCATTTTTGTACGAAAAGTGTTAACCATTCACGCATTTCCTGATCTGTCATTATTCTGATTTTGCCTCTGCGAGGCGGAATCAGAGCCGTTTTCCCGGCCAAACACAGTAGACTTGGTGAAATAGTCATCAGTAATCATTGAGAGCGCATTATGTTAGTCCCTCAACCGGCAGTTGATGAACAGGCTCGTCTTGCCATACTGGCTTCTCTGGGGATCCTGGATTCCCCCGGAATTGAGGAGATCGACCGTATTACCCGGATGGTCGCCCGGCAGTTTCAGGCTAAGGCTGTCGTTGTTTCATTGATTGACGCGGACCGCCAGTGGTTCCTTTCTCACACCGGCATTGATATTCATCAGTCTTGCCGTGATACCTCCTTTTGCGGTCATACTATTCTCGAGCCCGGTCCGCTGATTGTCAGGGATGCCCGGCTCGATTTGCGCTTCCACGATAATCCGCTGGTGACCGGCGCGCCTCACATCGTGTTTTATGCCGGCTGTGCCTTGCATTCAAAAGAGGGTGTGGCGCTGGGCGCGTTATGCCTGATTGATGATCGCCCGAGGGACTGGTGTGAGGAGGAACAGCAGACTTTGCTGGATATGACGGCGCTGGTACAAAGTTATATTTTTCACCTTGAAAACCGGCAGTACACGGCGCGGGTAGAAGATAATCTGGCGAAAACTGAGGCTTTATTTGAACAGACATTTGCTCACGCTGCCGTCGGCTTCTCCTTAGTCGGACTCGACTGGCGCTGGCTGCGCATCAATCCGCAGGTGTGCAATATGCTGGGTTATGCCGAATATCAGCTGCGCGCCTGTTTGCTGCATGACGTGACCCATTCCGATGATCTTTATGCCGAAAACGTGCTGATTCCCCGTTTGCTCTCCGGTGAGATAAACAGTTTCTGCATAGAGAAACTTTTACAGCGGGCGAACGGCAGCACGCTGTGGGTGACTCTGACGGCCTCACTCGTGCGTAATGTGGCTGGTGAAGCCCATCACTACATTGTTGTCATCAGCGATATTACTGAGCGTAAACATATCGAACAGGCATTGTATTCACTGCAGGGGGATCTGGAACGCCGTGTGGCCGACCGGACTTATGAGTTGCAGGTGGCGATGGATCAGCTTCATCAGGAAATCGCCCAGCGTCTGACCCGGGAACGGGAACTGATGGAAAGCAAAAACCGCCTCAGAGCCATCACCGATAACATTCCCGCGCTGATTTGCCATGTTGATGCGAATGAACAATACACTTTTGTGAATCATTTTCACGCCAACTGGTATGGCGTCGAAGAAACACAGGTCAGCGGGAAGCAGGTCAGGGATGTGGTAGGAGATGACAGCTATCAGAAAATTAAGCCCTATATCCGCCAGGCTTTGCAGGGAATGACAGTAAGTTACGAAATCGAATTGTCGGATCACTCCCATCATGCCAAGGGCGGTGTTTTGCATACCACGCTTATCCCCTGCGACGATATTCGCAATGGTTATTACGGCCTTTCAACCGATATCAGTGAAATTAAAGCGTTACAGGCTCAGCTGGAATTTGAGGCAAATCATGACGCACTGACCGGATTACCAAACCGGCGCGCGTTCCAGCAGTCACTGATTCATGCCGCCGGAAAACAAGAAAAAGCAGATAGAGATATCGCATTGCTCTTTTTGGATATTGATAATTTTAAAGCGTACAACGACACCTACGGGCACGAATTCGGCGATTTAATCCTGAAGTTTTTTGGTTATACCTTACGTGAAAATCTGCGTTCACAAGATATTGTGGCGCGTCTGGCGGGAGATGAGTTTACCGTTTTGTTGAGCGGGCTGATGAATACTGAGAGTGACGTCAGCCGTATTTGCATCAGCCTGATGAGTGCTCTGCATTCCATCGAGTGTATCGCAGGTGTCCCGGTGGCGCTGTCTGCCAGCATCGGCGTGGCGATTGGTCGCGCGCGCCAGTCATTGCTGCCGGATGCGCTGCTGGCGCGGGCTGATGCCGCGATGTACCGCGCGAAACAAAGTGGAAAAGGCCGGTATTATTTAGGATGAAAAATTTAGGATAAAAAACCGATACAGGCCGGACACCGAGTAAATGAAACATTCCTGAGGCGATAAACGCTGTTCGCTGACGGCAGGCGTTCCTTACGTTTTGATGATTATCTTGCTGCTTTTTTCGTTATAACACACGGCATTGTCCGGGATGTTCTTATTGATGAACGACATCGCACCAATGGTGACATTGTGGCCGATAGTAATGTCATTGCCGATAATGCAGCAATTGGCACCAATATCCACATTATCGCCAATGATTATACGTCTTTTCCCCTCATCCACTTTAATGCCGATGGTGGTGTTTTGCCGGATCCGGACATTCTTCCCAATCATGCAATGAGGATTGATGACGATACCGGTGAGATGAGGAAGCCTGATGCCTTCTCCGATCTGCGTTCCCAGCATGATCTCGATGCCATACTTTCTTATTAACGAGTAGTTAATCTTACGGGCGCGGGCTTTGCAGAAATGGCTGTCCGTCGCGTATAAGTAGCTTGCGATACGCCACCAGAAAATGTACCGGTGCTGGGGTTGTTTTATGCACCTGATGATTATCCGCCGCCAGGAGAAATCCTTTTTGTTCTTAAGAATATCGGCGGATAAATAGCGGGTTAATTGCTTATATTGACTGTGATTTTCGTGCATCAGGATGGTTCCGTTTTCGTAAGTCTCGCTTACGTAATCCTAACACAACGAATACTTATCCTAAATTCCAGCCATAAAAAAACGCCTCCCGGAGGAGGCGTTCGTCAGCCCTCATCAGACGCTTGCGCGTTTACTGAGCAGAAGCCAGTTCAGGTTGTTTCTCATCAGTTTCACGATCCAGCGTCATGCGGTGCAGTTTAGATGCAGTGACCAGCATCAGCACAGCAATCACAGCCGTTGCAATACCAATCTGCAGGAACACGTGGCTATAAATTGCCAGTGAAGCATGCGCGTCATCAATGTCAGCAGGCACGGCAGTCAGATTGGCCACGTAACCCGCGATAATTGCAGCGGCTGCGGTGGTCAGGAACCAGGCACCCATGATGAAGCCCATCAGACGCTGCGGAACCAGTTGAGCAACCATCGCCAGACCCAGACCGGAAATCATCAGTTCGCCGATACTCTGCAGCGCGTAGCTCAGTACCAGCCAGTTTACTGACACAATGCCTTGCTCATTCGCCAGGCTCGCACCCCACGGCAACACCAGGAACGCACCGGAACACAGCACCATACCCATCGCAAACTTGTGCGGCATTGGCATACGGTCACCGACCTTGGTGTAGACCGCCGCCAGAACCGGGCTGGCAACCATGATCCAGAATGGATTCAGCGCCTGGAACTGCTCAGGCTGGAAGCTGATACCCAGCAAATCGTGGCCTACGTTGTGGATAGCGAAGAAGTTCAGCGACGTTGGCATCTGGCTGTACAGCACGAAGAACACCACCGCTTCCATCATCAGCAGGAACGCCACAATCATCTTCCGGCGGGCGATGCCTTTCATTGAGAACGTTTCTTTCGCAAACACAATAATGATACCGACGGAAACCACACCCAGAACCATACGTGCGATGGTTTGGTTATGCAGTAACCAGCTTGACAGGAACACCAGCGCGACAACACCGACCAGCACCATCAGCAGTTTTTTGAACTGCAGCGGCGCGAAGTCTGGTTTTGACCCCTGACGTTTGACCCATTTGCGGCAGAACAGGAAGTTCACGATGGTGATCAGCATACCCACAACGCTCAGGGAGAACGCGACACTCCAGCCGTACTTCGCGGCCAGCCATGGTGTTGCCAGCATGGAGAAGAACGAACCGATGTTCACCGACATGTAATACATGGTGAATGCGCCATCGAGACGCGGGTCATCTTTTTCGTAGCAGGTAGAAAGCAGTGAGGATGGATTTGCTTTAAACAAGCCGCTACCGACGGCGATAGTCGCCATACCCAGATAAACCCAGAAAATTTCATGGCCGGAATAGGCAACGAATGAATAACCCAGCGCCAGCACAATCGCGCCAAGCACGATCACGCGTTTTGAACCCAGCACTTTATCGCCCAGCCAGCCGCCGATAGCGACGAAGCCATAGACCAGCGCACTGAATGATGAGAACAGGGTGATGGAGTCGGCTTCACTCAGGCCAAGCATTTTGACCAGGTAAACCGCCATGATCCCTTGCAGGCCGTAGTAACCGAAACGTTCCCACAATTCGATGGAGAAGATCAGGTAAAACGCTTTTGGCTGTTTGAAGGCGTTAAGACTCACGCTTTCATTGTTTGGTGTTTTGTTTGCAGTTGACACTCGTACCTCTGTTTATTCCTTCCGGCCGTATGTGGCGGAAACGCATAAGTGGCGCGAAATAAGCACCCTTTGCATTGTTATAAGATGGGATGACGGCAAGTAATGTTCACTATCTTCGTAAATGTGGCAAGGAGTTTGACATATGCTGTTACATTTAACTTATCCGACGTGATTAAACTATGTTCGAAATGTTATGCAGAATTAATGTTTATGTTTTCTAAATAGACAATATGAATATGTTGCACGAATTGTAATCACTACTCTTATATTGCCATTGTTTTACAGGGAAATACTTAAGTAGTTTATTTGTCTGATTTGTAGTGAATATATAGTGAATATCTCTGGAGTATCGTGCTTCACATGGTGGTTTGTGAATGGCTTGTTTGCTGCTGAAGACGCAACCAGAACGGCGCACAGTGTAATGTGAGCCGTTTCTCGTTTTAACACTAAATTTTCGATTGAAAATAAGATTAATACGACTTATGCCGGTTAGGTGGCGCAGGTATTTACAATTGGCATCACCGGCAGGGGAATATCCTGCCGGAATGAGGGGAGTAAGAATGAAGGTAAACAGGTGAAGAACTACTGATTCAGGGTATCGCCCAGCGTCTGAATCAGACGGTTTGACCAGCTGAACAGCGCCGCAGTCAGCAGAATATCCAGAGATTGTGTTGCCGTATAACCTGCATCAGACAAACTATGCAGCTGGCGTGCATCAAAACGTTCCGGGGTACGGGTCAGGGCGACCACCGTTTCCAGCAAGGCAATCTCTTTTTTGTCTTGCAGATTTTTCGACAGCGTATCAACGGCATCATCGCGATGATTTTCTGCGAATAATTCGTTAATCAGCATCTCATTCCCACCCGCTTCAAGATACATACGTCCGTGGATCCCGGCGCAATACAGACAACCGTTTAGCTGCGATGTGGCTACGGCAGCCAGTTCACGCCACGCGGCTACCGGCTGCGCACCTGCCTGCATAATATTATTAAATACCGCAGAAAATTCGCTCAGCGCGTCGGCGTCATGCACCAGCAATGTATAGAAAGAGGATGAACGCGCATCCGGCGCGATTAAATCCAGTACATCCTGCTGATGCTGGCTGGCATTTTCCGGCACCACTTCAGGTAAACGCGACGTCCATTGCAACATCGCCAGTGAAAACCCTTTCTGCCCGCAACCTTCCGGCGAAGGAAATCCTGGCAATACGGCGGCGGCGCGGCCGCGTAAACCATTCAG
The DNA here is from genome assembly GCF_003263525.1 of Rahnella sp. NRRL B-41462. Taxonomy (NCBI): domain Bacteria; kingdom Pseudomonadati; phylum Pseudomonadota; class Gammaproteobacteria; order Enterobacterales; family Yersiniaceae; genus Rahnella; species Rahnella sp. NRRL B-41462. The sequence continues at coordinate 94,864 of NZ_JYDF01000005.1, forward strand.
AACCGCCAGTACGCGTGCCTGATAGCTGACAAAGCCAATCACTTGCGTAAAGGTCACGATATCGCGCGTGCTGAAACCCACGTCATAAAGCTGATGCAGCATCGGCGCAGTAATCAGTGTTGGCTGGGTTGCGAGTAATCGTGCGAACTGGGTAATGTGGGTCTGGCGGATGTTACTTTCACGGGAGGCGTCAGGGCTGGGAAGCGGGGCGAGACGGGCAGCGTAATGGCTACAAAGTGTCTGTACGCCGCTGACCTGTGCCACCGTCAGCGCACTACTGAGACGGTCATACAAGGATAATGTTTCGGTACGTGAAACCTGCAGATTGTCAGGAAACAGTACCTCATAACAGGCGCGGGAGGCCCTCAGTAGTCGCTGGCGGTCGTTAAGTAACTGGCGAAGTGTCGGGTCAAGTTGAGCATCAAGGCCCAGCAGAAAGCGATCCTGTACCAACGCAGCGTGCGGATCGAGCGGCAGATGACCATATTGGCTGGATTGTGTTTCATGATACCAGCCGCTGTGCGCGGCCTTGCGTTGTTGTTCCATGAACGGGTCCTTTCTTCAAGCCTGCTACTCAGGCAAATTATCAGACCCTATCGTTGCCGATACTGCTGCCGATATAAAATAATGTTAAGCGATAAATCATATCGAAAAGGAATAGAAGAGGGTGGATTTGCATAATAAAGAAAACGGCATCAGTTTCCTGACACCGTTCAGGGGGTGAATCTGCCCGTTTATTATGCAGAAGGGGCGTTAATTACCGTCACGACGCCAGGCATCAGCAGTCAGCGCTTCGCCAAAGTGACTCGAAATCAACCGTTTGGTGAGGTCATGCAGCGGTGCCGCCAGAACTTCGGCCGTATTTCCGCGTTCCACCACCTCGCCTTCGTGCATCACCAGTACCTGATCGCTGATGTGTTTCATCATGCCCAGATGCTGCGTCACGTAGATGTACGAGATGCCCTGTTTTTCCTGTAATTCGAGCATCATATTGATGATTTGTGAACGCATCGACATATCCAGAGACGCCAGCGCTTCATCAGCCACGATCACTTTGGGTTGCAGGATAAGTGCACGTGCCAGTGCCACGCGCTGCTTCTGACCCGACGCCAGCATATGCGGGTAATAATTGGCGTGATCGGGCAGCATGCCGACCAGCCGCAATGTCTGGTTGATGCGTTGTTCGCGCTGTTGTGCATCCATTTCGCTGTTCAGTCGCAGGGGCGCTTCGAGTAACTGCCCGATACGCTGACGTGGATTAAGTGAGGTGCTCGGGTCCTGAAAAATCATGCGGATTTGCTGGCTGCGGAAACGATAATCACGAAACGTCAGCGGATGATCATCAATCAGAATTTCGCCGTCGCTCGGCTCGACCATGCCGGAAAGCATTTTAGCCAGCGTCGATTTGCCCGAACCATTCTCGCCGATGATCGCCAGCGTTTGTTTTTCGCGCAGGGTAAAGCTGACCGGTTTCACGGCCTCGAGATTCATCTTGCGGAACAGTCCGGTGCGATAACGGAACGTTTTGCTCAGATTACGGACTTCGAGCAGGGTTTCGCCCATTATTGCTCCTCCATGTTCAGCGGGAAGTGGCAGGCGTAAGCATGTGTTTTTGCCAGACGCAGACGTGGCGTTTCGATGCATTTTTTCTGCGCGTAAGGGCAGCGTGGCCCCAGACGGCAGCCAATCGGCAAATGTTCCAGCGAAGGAATGGCACCTGGCAGCGTATTCAGACGGCTTTTATGTGGCAGTGAGCGGCCAAAATCAGGCATCGCGCGGATGAGCGCCTGCGTATAAGGATGATGCGGCGTGGCCAGCAATTCTTCACACGCTGCGCTTTCAACCGTTTGTCCGCAATACAACACGTTGATACGGTTCGCCCATTTGCTCATCATTTGCAGGTCGTGGCTGATCAGTAAAATGGTGGTGTTATTGTTCTGGTTGAGTCGCGCCAGCAGGCGGAAAATCTGCGCCTGCGTCGTCGGCTCCATGGCGTTAGTCGGTTCATCGGCAATCAGCAGACGCGGCTGATTCGCCAGCGCGATGGCGATCATCACTTTCTGGCACTCGCCTTCGGTCAGTTCATACGGATAACTGGCCATAACGTCTTTGTGATCTTTAATACCGACGCGGTGCAACAGCTCGATGGCGCGTTTTTTGCGCCACTTCCAGCGCTGATACCAGCGGCCTTTGTAGGTCCAGCCGGGAATGGCCTGAATCAGCTGGCGGCCGATGCTTTCAGAAGGATCCAGACAGGACTGCGGCTCCTGAAAAATCATCGACACATTTTGCCCGACCAGTTTACGTCGTTCGCGTGGCGTCAGTTGCAACAGCTCGATGTTATCAAAGCGCATCCGGTCCGCCGTCACGCGCCAGTTGTCTTTGGTAACGCCACAAATCGCCTTGGCAATCAGGCTTTTACCCGAACCGGATTCGCCCACCAGCCCGCGGATTTCCCCAGCGTTGAGCGTCATACTGACGCGATCCACAGCTTTGACCGGGCCATCGGCGGTCATAAATTCAATGGTCAGATTGCGGATATCGAGTAACGGCATTATTCCACTCCCGCATTAATCGCCCGACGCACACCGTCACCCAGCAGGTTGATCAGCAACACGCTGATAAGAATGGCGGCGCCCGGCAGCATGACTGTCCACGGTGCGACATACACCAGCTCCAGCGAATCGCCGAGCATAGCTCCCCATTCCGGTGACGGCAGTTGTGCGCCCAGATCCAGAAAGCCTAACGCGGCGATATCCAGAATCGCCATCGACAGTGCGCGGGTAAATTCCGTTGCCAGCACCGCAACGATATTTGGCAGAACGGCATAACGCAGAATCTGCCAGGTGGAGGCACCATCGAGTCGTACGGCGACCACATACTCTTTTTCCAGCTCATCATGCACAGCGCTGTAAATCGTGCGCGAAATGCGTGGCAACAGCGCCAGCCAGACGGCCAGCATCGCATGCTCAAGTTTCGGCCCGATAAACGCGACGACGACAATCGCCAGCAGCAGGGAAGGGATAGACAGCAGGGTATCGAAAATATGGTTCAGAATGGCCGATTTCAGGCCACGGCTGATCCCCGCCAGTACGCCGATGATCACACCACATAAAGATGCCGCGAGGGTTATCACCAGTGCGCCGCCAATCGTCGGCGCAGCGCCTGTAAGCATCCGGCTGAGTAAATCGCGGCCAAGATCGTCGGTGCCGAGGAAGAACGACACGTTGCCGTAGCGCGACCAGGAGGGCGGCAACAACTGATAACCAAGGAATTGTTGATCGAGCGCGTAAGGCGCTAACAAATGGCCAAATATGCACAGCAATAACAAGCCGAGCACGCCGTAGAAACCGATCATCGACAGTGTGTCGCGATAGAAAATCCCCCACGTATGGCGCAGAGGACTCGGGACCTGTTTTTCGCGGTATACATTATCGAAGGGCATACCATTCCTTATGTTTCAATGGATTCATCAGTGCGCCCAGAATGTCTGAAAGCACGTTAACCACAATTACCAGCGAGCCAACGACCATCACCCCGGCTGAAATCGCCGCGTAATCCTGCTGGCGGATGGCGTTAATCAGCCATCGCCCGATGCCTGGCCAGTTAAAGACCACCTCAGTAATCATCGCCAGCGTCAGCATGGTCGAAAATTGCAGGCCGAGCTTGGGAATGATCGGCGGCAGCGCGTTGTGTAATACATGGCGACGGATAATCGTAAAGCGTGATAAACCGCGCGTTGCGGCGGCTTTCACATAGTTTTTCTCCAGCACATCGTCGGTGGAAATGCGCATCAGGCGGATCACTTCGGTCGTCGGCGCCACGGCCAGCGCGGCGATCGGTAAAATCATATGGCGGATAGCGCTCATGATCATCTCATGGCGGTATGGCGAATCAGAAAGCCACGCATCAACCAGCGTCAGGCCGGTGACACTTTTCAACTGATAGAGTAAATCCAGGCGACCGGAAACCGGCAGCCAGCCCAGTTGCAGCGAGAAGAACAGCATCAGCAGTACCGCCAGCCAGAACACCGGAATGGAAAAGCCGAGCAGGGCGATGCTGCTGATGGCGACATCCGGCCATTTTCCACGCATCACTCCCGCCAGAATGCCCAGCGGGATCCCGACGACTAATGCCAGCGCAAAGGCCAGCACGCACAATTCCATCGTGGCCGGGAAAACCGCTTTCAACTGATAAGAGATGCCTTCGCCGTTGATACTCGACACACCGAAATCAAACTGGCAAAGACCCGCAAAATAGAAGTGGTAGGCGTCCCACAAGGACGCGCCGCGCAGTGGCGCATTCGGCGTGAAATAGCTCAGGCTGAACGCCACAAGGCTCAGGAAGAACAGGGTCACCAGCAGCAGCAAAATGCGGCGTAACGTAAAGATAATCATGGAACTTTCCTTCCTTCATTATCACGACTTTTTTCATCATCACGGAAGACGCCGGCAAACGAGGAGTTGCCAAACGGGCTCAGTACCAGCCCTTTGATGTCGTAACGGTAAGCCTGAAGACGCAGGGAAGACGCCAGTGGCAACACCGGCAGTTCCTGCTCAAGGATTTTTTGCGCCCGCTGATAAAACTCAATACGCTGGGAAAGTTGCTGTGACAACAGCCCCTGACGCAGCAATTCATCAAATTCCGGGTTACACCAGTGAGCATAGTTGGTCTGCGAATGAATCGCTGCACAACTGAGCATGGGGCGGAAGAAACTGTCCGGGTCATTACTGTCCGTTGACCAGCCAGACAGCGTCAGGTCGTGATTCATCTCCATCAGCTTGGCTTCCTGGAAACGTCCCTCGACCGGGACAATGGTGACTTTAATCCCTACCTGTCCCAAATCGGCCTGGATCAGTTCGGCGGTTTTCAGCGGGCTGGGGTTAAAGGACTGCGACGCCGTCGGCACCCATAAATGCAGGTTGAGCTTTTCCTGCCCGAGGTCTTTCAGGATTTGCTTCGCTTTATCCGGATTGTATTCCGTTACCTGCGCGTTGCTGTCATAAGCCCAGGACGCACGCGGCAAAATAGACGCAGCGGTTTCAGCGGTGCCGTAATAAATCGACTGCATCAGGCGCTGATTGTTGATCGACAGCGCCACCGCCTGACGGATACGCGGATCATTGAGCGGGGCTTTGTTGGTATTGAAAGCCAGGTAGGCAACGTTCATCCCCGGGCGCAGGGAAAGACGCAAGCGCGGATCCTCACGTAGTATGGACAGCTGACTGGCCGCCGGATACGCCAGCACATCACATTCACCGGTCAGCAATTTCGACAAACGCCCGGTGCCGCCAACGCCCATATCAATCACCACCTGTGCCATACGCGGTGTGCCTTTCCAGTACTGTCCGTTGCGCGCCAGCCGCACATATTGCCCGGTACGGTATTCACCAAGCTGGAACGGGCCGGTGCCTACCGGCTGGCGATCAATCTCTTCTTCGTTGCCGGATTTGATGAGATTCGCGGCATATTCAGCCGAAAGCACCGGTGCGTAATGCGTGGCAAGATGCCAGAGAAAAGAAGCGTCAGGATTATTGAGGCGAAACTCAACGGTATAGTCGTCCAGTTTTTTGATGCTTTTCACCGCATGGGCAAACTGCAGGCTGTCGAAATACGGATATTCTTCACCGTTTACAGCATGGTAGTGATTATTCGGGTCGATGATGCGCTGGAAGCTGAACACCACATCGTCGGCGTTCATCTTGCGCGACGGTGAAAACCAGCCGGTTTTCTGGAAAGGCACATCTTTGCGCAGATGGAAACGGTAGGTTGCGCCATCATCCAGCACTTCCCAGCTTTGTGCCAGTTCGGGGATCAGGCGATAGGTATAAGGGTCGACATCCAGCAGGCGGTCATATAACTGTGCGGCCAGCGTATCAATGATCAGCCCGCTGCTGGCTTTCTGCGGGTTAAAGGTATTGACCATGCCGTTAACACAATAGACAAAGCCGCTCTGGCGAATATCTTTCACCGGCGCACTGACGACTGGCGGGCTGGCGTGTGTTGGAGCAGTCTCAGCAAAAACTGTCGTGGACAAGCCACTCAGTAAAATCATCCACAAAGTTAGACGACGCATAAAGGCTTCAAAGTTAAGGTGCAATAGCTTAAGTGTACCGTACTCTGCGAGGTACCCCAATCCATTGAGCAAATCAGCGTGCGGGACTGCGGCACTTCGCGCAAAAACCGTTCGTTTTCCGGCAAAAAAAGAGCATGTATCAATAAAACCCTTGAAATTGGATTGCTATTGTTATGTTATATTATAACAATAATCGCAGGCGAAGTATTCCTGCACTGTCCTGAGATATGAGGTTAATGATGTCCTTACTCCCTGTTACCGTGCTGTCCGGTTTTCTTGGCGCAGGTAAAACTACCGTTCTCAACCATATTCTGAACAACCGTCAGGGATTGCGCGTGGCGGTGATCGTCAATGATATGAGCGAGGTGAATATTGACGCCGCACTGGTCGCCAGTGAAATCACGCTCGACCGTCAGCAGGAAAAACTGGTGGAAATGAGCAACGGCTGCATCTGTTGCACGTTGCGGGAAGATTTGCTGATTTCCGCGCGTGAGCTGGCGCAGGCCGGACGTTTTGATTATCTGCTGATTGAATCGAGTGGTATTTCAGAACCGCTGCCGGTGGCGGAAACCTTCACTTTCGAAGATGAAAACGGTGAAAGTCTGTCGCAGTTCGCACGACTGGATACGCTGGTGACCGTGGTCGATGGCGTCAACTTTATGCAGCAATATCAGGAAGCGCGCAGTGTGCAGGAGGCTGGTGAAAGTCTCGGCGAGGACGATGCGCGTAGCGTGACGGATTTGCTGATCGACCAGATAGAATTCTGCAACGTGCTGCTGGTGAGCAAAACCGATCTGCTCGACAGCCTGCAACAGCGGGAAGTGATTGCATTGCTGAAAAGCCTCAATCCCGATGCGCACATTATACCGATTTCCCCCGGCAGCCTGCCGCTTGAAGCCGTGCTTAATACGCACCGGTTTGATTTCGCCAAAGCACAGCAGGCGCCGGGCTGGCTGAAAGAGTTACGCGGTGAACACACACCGGAAACCGAAGAGTACGGCATCAGCAGTTTTGTCTACACCGCACGCAGGCCGTTTGATCCGGATAAGTTTTACCGCGTGGTGCACGGCGACTGGGGGGGCGGTACCTTACTGCGTTCCAAAGGCTTTTTCTGGCTGGCGTCGCGTCCGCGCTATGCCGGGCAGTGGAGTCAGGCGGGCGGCATAGCGCATTATGGCATGGCGGGTATTTTCTGGCGTTCGCTGCCTGAAAGCGACTGGCCGCAGGACGAGGAGACCCGTGAACACATTATGGAGAAATGGGTTGAGCCGTTTGGCGATATGCGCCAGGAACTGGTGTTTATCGGCCAGCACCTGAATAAAGAAGAGATTATCCGGCAGTTGGATGCGTGCCTGTTAAGCGAAGAGCAGATGGCAGAAGGCATCGAACACTGGGTCAACATGGCCGATCCGTTCCCCGAATGGTAGTCCTTAGTGACCTTAAGGTGTTCATAAAGTAGCCATAATATCAGTGTGGTAATGAGAAATATTCTCAACAAAGTGCTTTACAGACGATACTGAGAACTATTATCATTCTTTTCACCGGACGAGAGACGACCCGCCAGGGACGTTAATCGCGAGGTACGACATTGCTCACATTGCTTCCAGTATTACTTAGCCAGCTCGGGTGCTGGCTTTTTTTTGCCTGTTATTCAGCCCCTTCCTGCGAATTGACCTGAATTGCGTGTTTCTTCAACATTCCGCGCAACTGATGATAAGTCACGTTCAGCAACTCTGCGGCTTTACGCTGATTAAAGCGTGCCTGCCGTAAAGCCTGCTCAATCAGATTTTTTTCCTGTCCGGTCACCCATTGCTTAAGATCCAGCGGTAACGTCGGCAGCGTGTCGTGTGGACTGACGTCAGCCGTTTCCACGGTGGCAGTGCGCTGTGCAAACGGGTTCAGGATAATATTATCGAGCGGAAAATCGCTGGTACCATGGCGGTACATCGAGCGTTCGACGACGTTTTTCAGCTCGCGGATATTGCCCGGCCAGCGGTAGGCCATCAGCGTCTCACGCGCATAGTCGGTAAAGCCGGGGAATAACGGGAGAGACAGTTCGCGGCACATCTGAATGGCGAAATGTTCCGCCAGCAACATGATGTCCTGCTGGCGTTCACGCAGCGGCGGCAGTTGCACCACATCAAACGCCAGCCGGTCCAGCAGGTCGGCGCGAAATTTTCCTTCAGCGGCCAGCACCGGTAAATCATCGTTGGTCGCACACACCAGCCGGACATCCACCTGTAACGGCTGGCTGCCGCCGACGCGCTCCAGATGACCGTACTCAATCACGCGCAGCAGTTTTTCCTGCACCAGCATGGGCGCTGTCGCCAGCTCATCGAGAAATAACGTGCCGCCATCCGCACGTTCAAAGCGTCCGAGATGACGTTTCTGTGCGCCGGTAAACGCGCCAGCTTCATGGCCGAACAACTCGGAATCCAGCAGGTTTTCATTGAGCGCCGCACAGTTGAGCGAAATGAACGGCCCCTGCCAGCGGGGCGACAGATAATGCAGACGATGCGCAATCAGTTCCTTTCCGCTGCCGCGTTCGCCGGTGACCAGAACCGGCTTATTCAGCTTCGCCAGTTGTGAGACCTGTTCCAGCACTTCGATGAAGGCGTTGGCTTCACCGAGTAAATTGTCTGTGTTATCCGTCATTTGGCTTTCCTTGTGTGGTGAAACACACTAACACTTAGTGAAAATAATCATCTCGAAAAATAAGCATAGCAGAGACAAAAGTAAAAAATTCAATTTATTCATGCAGATAATGATTTTAAAAAGTTGGCACGGATCCTGATATAGGTTTATCGCCGCAGTGAAAAATTTTCCTGCGGATTTAACCGGTAATCATTTGGCCGGAAACCAACAGAAACAAAGAGGAATTTCGATTATGGGTATTTTTTCTCGCTTCGCTGACATCATTAACGCCAACATCAACACCTTGCTGGATAAAGCAGAAGATCCGCAAAAACTGGTTCGTCTGATGATTCAGGAAATGGAAGACACGCTGGTGGAACTGCGTTCTACCTCCGCCCGTGCGCTGGCAGAAAAGAAACAACTGATCCGTCGTATCGATCAGGGTGAATCCCAGCAGAGTGAATGGCAGGACAAAGCCGAACTGGCGTTGCGTAAAGATAAAGACGATCTGGCCCGTGCGGCGCTGATCGAAAAGCAAAAGCTGTCCGAGCTGGTGACCACGCTGAAAAACGAAGTGAACGTGGTAGAAGAAACGCTGGATCGCATGAAGTCAGAAATTGGTGAGCTGGAAAGCAAACTGACCGAAACCCGTGCGCGTCAGCAGGCGCTGACCTTACGTCATCAGGCCGCAGCGTCCTCGCGTGACGTCCGCCGTCAGCTCGACAGCGGTAAAATTGATGAAGCGATGGCGCGTTTCGAGCAGTTCGAACGCCGCATCGATCATATGGAAGCGGAAGCAGAAAGCGTCAGCATTGGTAAAAAGAAATCGCTGGATCAGCAATTTGCCGAACTGAAAGCCGACGATGAAATCAGCGCACAAATTGCTGCGCTGAAAGCTAAAATGAACGGCAATCAGGACGCATAATGTTTGCCATTAAACCTGCCTGTTCGCAGGCAGGTTGTTGCAGGATTAACGCCGTAACCGGTAATAAATAAGACTCATAAGGAGAGACAATGAGCTTCCTGTTTTTAGCTATTCCGCTGACTATTTTCGTTTTATTCGTGGCGCCCGTCTGGTTGTGGCTTCACTACAGCAATCGCCAGCAAAATGGCAGTCAGCTCAGTCAGCATGAGATACAAAATCTCACCAGTCTGACTCATGAAGCGCAACGTATGCGCGAACGTATTCAGGCACTGGAAGAAATTCTTGATGCCGAACACCCGGGCTGGAGGCAATCATAATGGCGACCCGTCTGTCTGAGAAAAAACTCTACCGCGTGCCGGAAGAGGGCGTAATAAAAGGCGTTCTGGCCGGGCTGTCGCACTATCTGGGCGTGCCGGTAAAATTGCTGCGGATTATGGCCGTGCTGTCGATTTTCTTTGGTTTGTTCATGTTCACTGTCGTGGCGTACATCATTCTCAGCTACGTGCTTGACCCTGTTCCGGCCAGTGAATATGACGATGAAACTGCGCCATCGCCGCGTAACTTGCTGGAAGAAGCCGACCGCGAACTGAAAGCCAGCGAGCAGCGTTTACGCCAGGTCGAACGCTATGTCACCTCTGAAACCTTCGGCGTACGCAGCCGGTTCCGCCAGCTTTAATTCTTTATTCACCGCTTTGCCTCTGGCCGCCGGACGTTGCTCCGGCTGCTGTTTTCCTTCTCATCTCCCGCTTAAGGAATCTTTATGACCCGTTACCTGAATTCCTCGCTGCCGGGTAAGCGCAGCCTGTTTTCGAAAATTTTCAGCGTGATCATTACGCTGGCGCTGACCTTTGGCCCTGCCGGGCTGGCAGCGCGTGTGTTGGGCGTGGTGGGAAAAGGGCCAATGAGGTATGTTTTAGCACTATTATTAGAACCATTATTCAAACGTATTTTGACCGCGCTGTTTGGGCGCTACGCCAGGGAGAGCAATGAAAAGACTACAAAATGAGTTTAATTCACTGATCAATCGCGGCATGGACAGACATCTGCGGCTGGCTGTCACCGGTTTAAGCCGCAGCGGAAAAACCGCTTTCATCACCGCCTTCGTTAACCAGCTTTTACATATGCACAGCGGCGCACGTTTACCGCTGTTTTCGGCTGCCCGCGAGGAGCGTCTGCTTGGCGTGAAACGCGTCCCCCAGCGTGATCTGGGTGTGTCGCGCTTTGCCTATGACGAAGGTCTGGCGGCACTCTACGGCACGCCGCCCGCATGGCCGACGCCGACCCGTGGCGTCAGCGAAATCCGTCTGGCACTGCGTTACCGATCCAACGATTCCCTGCTGCGTCACTTCAAAGACACCTCCACGTTATATCTGGAGATCGTCGATTATCCCGGCGAATGGCTGCTGGATTTGCCAATGCTGGAGCAAAACTATCTCGACTGGTCGCGCCAGATGGCGGGGCTGTTGCAGGGCGATCGTGCAGAATGGGCGAAGCCGTGGCTGACGCTGTGTGAACAATGTGATCCGCTGGCCCCGGCGGATGAAAATCTGCTGGGCGCGATTGCGCAGGCCTACACCGATTATCTGGTGCGCTGCAAAACCGAAGGTTTGCACTTTATCCAGCCGGGGCGTTTTGTTCTGCCGGGAGATATGGCCGGTGCGCCTGCGCTGCAATTTTTCCCGTGGCCGGAGCTGAACCGCTATTCCGATGCGCAACTGGCGCAGGCGGATAAAAACAGCAATCTGGGTATGCTGCGTGCGCGTTTCGACTATTACTGCCAGCACATCGTGAAAGGTTTTTACAAAGATCACTTTGTGAAATTTGACCGCCAGATTGTGCTGGTCGATTGTCTGCAGCCGCTCAACAGCGGACCGCAGGCGTTCAACGATATGCGCCTGGCGCTGACGCAGCTGATGCAAAGCTTTCACTATGGCAAGCGCACACTGTTCCGCCGTCTGTTTAATCCGTGCATCGACAAACTGATGTTCGCCGCCACTAAAGCCGACCATATTACCGGCGATCAGCACGCTAATCTGGTGTCGCTGTTACAGCAACTGGTGCAGGAAGCCTGGCAGAATGCGGCGTTCGAAGGCATCAGTATGGATTGCGCCGGGCTGGCTTCGGTGCAGGCGACGGAAACCGGCATGGTGGAATATCAGGGGCAAAGTCTGCCCGCGCTGAAAGGTCACCGGTTACAGGATGGCGCGCCGCTGACCGTGTTCCCCGGCGAAGTGCCGGCGCGTCTGCCGGGACATGCGTTCTGGCAAAAACAGGGATTCCATTTTGATGAGTTTCGTCCGCGTGAAATGAGCGTGGACACGCCGTTGCCGCACATCCGTCTGGATGCGGTGATGGAGTTTTTACTGGGAGATAAAATGCGATGAGCGAACCGATTAAACCGCGTATCGATTTTGAAACGGAATTAAAAGCCCCGGCTGAACCGGTGATCAAACCGGCGCTGGCGTTTGACGAACAAATTTCAGAGCGCTTTATTGCGGTATCCACCGAAGCAGACGAACAGCAGGAAGAGGGCGAGGCCGAAGCAGTGCTCAACCGTGCGCTGAAACCGCGTCGCAGTTTGTGGGGCAAAATTGTGCGCCTCGGCGTGGCGGTGCTGGGCATCAGCGTGGTAGCACAGGGCGTGCAATGGGTACACGAAGCGTGGATCCAGCAGGACTGGGTGGCGCTTGGTGCCTGCACCGCAGGCGGGCTGATTATTGTCGCCGGTGTCGGTTCCGTCGCGACCGAATGGCGACGCTTGTACCGCCTGCGTCAGCGCGCCGACGAGCGCGATACGGCACGCGAATTAATGCACAGTCATGGATTAGGGCAGGGACGTGTATTCTGCGAAAAACTGGCGGCGCAGGCCGGGCTGGATAACAGCCATCCGGCGCTGCAACGCTGGCAGGCTTCACTGCATGAAACCCAGAATGACCGGGAAGTGGTTGAACTGTATGCCCGTCTGGTTCAGCCGGTTCTCGATGCGCAGGCCCGGCGTGAAATCAGTCATTCAGCAGCCGAATCCGCGCTGATGATCGCTGTCAGCCCGCTGGCGCTGGTGGATATGGCCTTCATCGCCTGGCGCAACCTGCGGCTGGTTAACCGTATCGCAGTGCTGTACGGCATCGAACTTGGCTATTACAGCCGTATTCGTTTGTTCCGTCTGGTGCTGCTGAACATGGCATTCGCCGGTGCATCCGAACTGGTGCGTGAAGTGGGCATGGACTGGATGTCACAGGACCTTGCTGCCCGTCTTTCAGCCCGTGCGGCACAAGGCATCGGTGCCGGTTTGCTGACTGCACGTCTGGGCATCAAAACCATGGAACTCTGCCGTCCGCTGCCGTGGCTGGAAGGCGATAAACCTAAACTCGGTGATTTTCGCCGTGAGCTTGTCGGCAAGCTGAAAAACAGCATGGTGAAAAGCGATAAAACTAAATCAGGCGTCTGATATTTCTTCAGTTTTAAACTGCCAATAAAAAAGCCCCCAAATTAACGGGGGCTTGTATTACTCTGACTAAGTTGCTTATAAATTAACTTTCGGTACAACAAAAGCTGTTTATAAACTAGGTTGTCAGATAGTTCTGTGCTTTAGCAAGACCATCGGAAATTTGTGAATACGCCTTGTTCACCGCATTACTGGTGTCACTCACCGCGTCCTGACCAAAGTTTGATAGGCGATCGGCAACCTTATTAACATCTTCCGACCAACCCGCACCATTAACCATTTCAATATCATGTTCTGTTAATTGTTTCATCTTAGGCCTTCCTTTTAATCTGTTAAAGCAAGTCCCCTTAAATAACGGGGGCGATGAAAACATTGAGTAAGTCTATGGAGATAATTTCTACGCAATGTCTTCACAGGGATTAAGCCTAGAGTACTGCGGACGGAATTTGACTAGGAATAATCTCCTATGTGGATTTAGATATGTAACTCATTGTTTGAAATCGTTATTAAGATATTTTTAAATCTGAATAATTAATGCAATGTGCAAAAAATAATCGAACCAGAGGCCAGGTGGTTATTTTTTATAAGACATTGAAATTAATATTACTGCGCAATTATCCCTGCGTGGTAATAACTTCATCCGGTGTTTCAGAGTAATCGCGGTGGCAGCGTGATTATGTGCTGCTATCTTTCAAAGATTCTGTTTTTACAGCCGGTTTTTCTGGAACGCTTAAATATGCTCTTTCGTAAAGAGGTCAATGAACATCAGCAAAGTCACTGGGCGGGTAAGGCTTTATTGCTCTCCGGCTGGCCTTTATGGATTGTCACGACACTCACGGCCCTCTTCCTGTTTGCTTTACTGATATTCCTGATCTTCGCTAACTACACACGTCGCATCAACGTCAGCGGTGAAATCATTACTCAGCCGCACAGCATTAATTTATTCAGCCCTGAGCAGGGCGTGGTCACCAAATTGTATGTCGATACCGGTAAACCCGTAAAAAAAGGCCAGCCTTTATATGAAATCGACGTCAGCCGCGTGACGCAGGCGGGGAATGTCAGTACCACCACGCTCGCCGCTATTAAAAAGCAGCGCGAGCAAATCGATTCCATTATTGCCCAGCTGGAACACAATAAGCAGGAAACCCTGCAAAACCTGCAACAGCAACTCGATCAGTATCAGAAGGCGCATGAAGTCTCACAAAGCATGGTGGATTCGGCGCAGGAAGGGCTGGATGCCATGAAAAAGAGCATGCAGAACTACGGGGCATATCAGAAGAAGGGCCTGATCAATACTGACCAGTTGAATAATCAGCGCTACCTGTTTTACCAGCAGCAGACATCGTTCCAGAGCCTGAACACCCAGGCGATTCAGGAAGCATTACAAATCACCAATCTGCGCAGCGAACTGGTGACACGCGCCGCCGAGTTTGATAACCAGATTTCACAGTACGGCTACCAGCGCAATGACCTCGAACGCCAGCTGGCGCAGGCCGATGCCAAAGGCTCATTGCTGATCACCGCGCCGACCTCCGGCAAAATCTCTTCGCTGAGCGTCACGCCCGGACAGATGGTCAACGCCGGTGACAGCCTCGCGCAACTGGTGCCAGCCAGTAATTCCCCGTTCTTTCTCGTTGCCTGGCTGCCGAATGAAAGCGTGCCTTACGTGAAAGCCGGCGAGCACATCAATATTCGGTACGAAGCCTATCCGTTTGAAAAATATGGCCAGTTCCCCGGCAAGGTGGAATCGATTTCCTCTGCGCCGGTTTCCGAACAGGAGCTGAATTCTTACGCCAGCGCGCCGAGAACGGCCAATGGCACGATCAGCGGGCCGTATTACAAAGTGATTGTTTCACTGGATAAAAAAGCCATGAACTGGCACGGCGAAACGCTGAATTTATCCAGCGGCATGAAAGCCGAGTCGACGTTATTCCTGGAGAAAAGGCCGCTGTATCAGTGGATGTTGTCTCCGTATTACAGCATGAAGAAAAGCGTGGTGGGGCCAATCAATGAATCTCGATAACGTACGGGAGCTGGCTGACCGCCTGCACTTTAGCTGGCGCCACCGGGTGCCGCAGATTATTCAAACCGAGGCCGCCGAGTGCGGACTGGCCAGTCTGGCAATGGTCTTTGGCTATCACGGCAAACACGTCGACTTGCAAAGCCTGCGTCAGCGCTATGGGATATCTTCACGGGGCGCGACGCTGCGCACGCTGATGGATATCGCGGCAGCGAATGAGATGAAATCCCGCGCGTTAAAGCTGGATATCGATGAGCTGAACGCGCTGAAAACGCCGTGTATTTTGCACTGGGATCTCAATCATTTCGTGGTGCTGGTTGGCGTTAAACAGGGCAAAGTGATTATTCACGATCCGGCCTTTGGCCGCCGTTCGCTTGGCATGCGCGAGGTGTCCGAGCATTTCACTGGCGTGGCACTCGAGCTGTGGCCGGACAACGGTTTTACCTCGGAGAAACCGCGCGTACGGCTGGATCTGCGCAAAATGATGGGCAATGTCAGTGGCCTTATTCCGGCGCTGACCAAAATCTTCTGCCTCTCGCTGATGATTGAATCGGTCAACTTACTGCTGCCGGTCGGGATGCAACTGGTAATGGACCATGTGATCCCGGCGAAAGACCCGGATTTACTGACCCTGATTTGCCTCGGGTTGCTGTTCTTCATCATTTTCCGCACCGGCGTCAGCATGTTACGCGCCTGGACATCGCTGGTGATGAGTACGCTGATTGATGTGCAATGGAAAGCGCGGCTGTTCGATCATCTGATGAAACTGCCGCTCGATTATTTTGAGAAACGTAAACTCGGGGATATTCAGTCGCGTTTTACTTCGCTCGATACGCTGCGCACCACGCTGACCACCAACGTGGTCAACAGTATTATCGACGGCATTATGTCGGTCGGGTTAATCGTGATGATGGTGCTGTATGGCGGCTGGCTGATTTGGGTGATTCTTGGCTTCACGGCGATTTATGTCATCTTCCGCCTGACGACGTATAACGCTTACCGCCAGGTTTCCGAGGAGCAAATCGTTAAAGGTGCGCGTGCCGGTTCGCACTTTATGGAAACGCTCTACGGCATCAGCACGCTGAAAGCACTGGGTTTATCGAAAGCCCGCGCCAATTTCTGGCTCAATCTGAACATTGATAACGCCAATGCGACGGTGCGTAAAACCAGGTTTGAGATGATGTTTACCGGCGGCAACACGCTGATCGCCACGCTCGATCAGGTCGCGCTGCTGTGGCTGGGGGCGACGCAGGTAATTGACGGCCATATGACGCTGGGGATGTTTGTGGCCTTCAACACCTATCGCGGGCAGTTCTCCGAACGTGCTGCCAGTCTGCTGAATATGGTGTTGCAACTGCGGATGCTTTCCCTGCACCGCGACCGTATCGCGGATATCGCGCTGACCGGCACCGAGAAATCACTGCCGGAACGTGAGTTGCTGCGGGCGGGCGAGGCAGCGTCGCTGGAGGTGCGGGATCTGGTGTTTCAGTACGACAGCCTTTCCGCACCGCTGATCAACGGGCTAAACCTGTCGGTGGCGGCGGGCGAAAGTGTGGCGATCACCGGGCCGTCGGGGCAGGGTAAAACCACGCTGATGAAGATCATGACCGGTTTGCTGACGCCCACCGAAGGTCGCATTCTGATTAACGGTATGGATATCACCACCGCCGGACTGAACAATTACCGCAGTTGCATCGCCTGTGTGTTACAGGATGACACGTTGTTCGCCGGATCTATCGCCGAGAACATTGCCAGCTTTGATGAGCAGAAAGATGAAGCGCGTATTATTGATTGCGCCCGCCGTTGTAACATCCACGACGATATCGAACGGATGCCGATGGGCTATGAAACGCTGATCAGCGAACTGGGCGGCAGCCTGTCGGGTGGTCAGAAACAGCGTTTGCTGATTGCCCGCGCACTGTACCGCCGTCCGGCGATACTGTTCCTCGACGAGGCCACCAGCCATTTGGATCTGGACAATGAAATGCGCATCAATCAGGCGATCAGCGAACTGGATATTACGCGGATATTTATCGCCCACCGTCCGTCTACGATTGCCTCAGCAGATCGCGAGATCAAGCTCGGTTAAATCCTTCCTTCAGGCGATCCCTGTTCCGGGATCGCCTTTCAAAAATTGCGGCCTCTGTTACATCTCCTCACGGAAAGTTCATCATTTGTTTAAAAGTTATTATAAAATGCGGGCTTCATCGTCTGACGGCGCTGCATCGCCTCCTGCCGTCTGAACTGTCTGTGCTCCTGTTTCTAAAAAATATCAGCGCAACAGATTAATTTTTAGGAGTTTTCATGTCGAATCAGTTCCCGAGCTCACGCCTTCGCCGCCTGAGACAGTCCGAATCCCTGCGCACTCTTTTTCAGGAAACTGAATTTAGCGTCAACGATCTGGTACTGCCGATTTTCGTAGAAGAAGAGACCTCTGAATACGTACCCATCGAAGCCATGCCGGGTGTGTTGCGCATCCCTGAATCCCGCCTGGCATTTGAAATCGAACGTTACGCCCGCGCCGGTATCCGCTCTGTCATGACGTTCGGTATTTCGCATCACATGGATGCCACCGGCAGCGATACCTGGAACGAAAACGGTCTGGTCGCGCGAATGGCGCGTATCTGTAAAGACACCGTGCCCGAAATGATTGTCATGTCCGACACCTGTTTCTGCGAATACACCTCACACGGCCATTGCGGTGTGTTGCACGACCACGGCGTGGATAACGACGCAACCCTGGTCAACCTCGGTAAACAGGCTGTCGTGGCGGCTGCCGCCGGTGCAGATTTCATCGCGCCATCCGCCGCGCAGGACGGTCAGGTGCAGGCCATCCGCAGTGCCCTGGATGAAGCCGGATTTATCGATACCTCAATCATGGCGTATTCCACCAAGTTTGCATCTTCCCTGTACGGGCCTTTCCGCGAAGCGGGCGGCAGTGTACTGAAAGGCAACCGCAAGCAATATCAGATGAACCCGATGAACCGCCGCGAAGCCGTGCGTGAATCGTTGCTGGACGAGCAGGAAGGCGCCGATGCGCTGATGGTGAAACCGGCCGGTGCGTATCTGGACGTGATCCGCGATATCCGCGAAGCCTCCCGTCTGCCACTGGCGGCGTATCAGGTCAGCGGTGAATACGCGATGATCAAATTTGCTGCACAAGCCGGTGCTATTGATGAGCGTGCCGTCGTACGTGAAAGCCTGGGCGCGATTAAACGTGCTGGCGCAGATATTATCCTGACTTACTTCGCGATGGATATTGCCGAAAACGGGCTGTAATTTTTGTTCTCGCTGCAAACCAAAACCGGGCTTCCGCCCGGTTTTTTTATGTCCTCGCGTCGGAAGCTGATACTGCGCGATGTATGTTCAGATAACGTCTTTAATATTTAAGAGTGGCAGAAAATTAAAATAATGCTTTTTTATAGAGAATTACCTCACCATTAATAGGGTGTAATTAATAAAAAAGTATTCATACAAAGAATAAGGTTTTATAGCGGTTAAATTACTGACTTTTGTAACTTAATAAACTGAGTTTTTTATTAACTAATTTTTATAGCCTGCCGATACCCCATGTGCTTCACATACAATTGTATTTATAAAAATAATGGAGAGCCATGCGCTATGAAAATATTTATGTCATATTTTGAAAATCTAAAAGTCGGGAAAAAATTAGCATTAGGTTTCGGACTTATCTTATTGCTGAGCATTGCAGTTGCTTTATGTGGTATTAAAAATCTGAATGATATTTCCATTCGAGCTGAGAAAATAAGCCAGCTTAAAGTGATAACTGACCAGTTTGCTATGGCGAAAGCTGAAAGACTGGAATATGTGAAAACGCACGATGAAAAATACATCACAATGAATGAGGTGAACTTACAGCAGGTTGATAAAAAAATTGAAAGTCTCAGGTTGCTTCGTTGGGATACAGAGCACCTGAAGATGCTTAATGAAATGTCAGAGGTCATGAAGACGTATCGTGACAAGCGTGCTCAAACGGTCCGCGAGACCCAACAACGTGATCTTGTTGTCAGTAGTTTTGTGCTGACACGCGAAGAATCTGAGATTAACAGTCTGGCTCAGTCCTATGCACGAGATCCCGCACGTGCTGTCACCGCGATCGCGTTAGGGGATATCGTCAGACACATTGATGGGGTGGCGACACGTGTAAAACTCCTCCAGTTTGAGAATACTGAGGAATCCCTTCAGGCTTTAACAGGTTTTATGAATGAATCGATTCAGCAAATGGATGCCGTCAAATCCCAGTTAAATCCGGCTGATGTCAGCATACTTGAAGAAATTGAACGCTCGGTCTCGGCCAAAAAGGCGAGTGCCGGAAACTACCTCCAATCCTATATTGCTGAGCAGGAAGTGACTCAGTTGCTTGCGAAAGCAGGCGGCAAGCTGACTACCCTGAGTGACAATATATTTGAATCGGAGCTGAGCGCGGCGCATGACGATATCAGAAATGCAGTTATATGGATGACTTCACTCCTGGTAGCAGCAGTCTTATTAAGTATTGGCATTGCACTGATTATTTCCCGCCAAATTGTGAAGCCTCTGGCTGACACGCTTGACGTCGCCAGACAGATAGCGCGCGGTGATTTAAGAGCCCATCTCAATACCACGCGTCGTGATGAGCTGGGAGAACTGATGCAAGCTGTAGATGAGATGAACACCGATCTCCGCCGTATCATCGGGGATATTCGTACCGGTGTGACGCAGGTGAGCCATGCCTCCGCAGAAATTGCGGCAGGTAATAATGATTTATCCGCACGCACTGAGGAACAGGCTGCTGCGCTTGAAGAAACGGCAGCCAGCATGGAGCAGTTAACTGCGACGGTTAAACAGAACGTGGACAATATTCATCATACCAGCCGCCTGGCGGGCAGTACTTCAGAAACGGCGAATAAAGGCGGGCAACTCGTCTCTCATGTGGTGAAAACTATGAATGAAATTACTGCAAGCTCAGCAAAAATTGCTGAGATTACGACGGTAATTAATAGCATCGCTTTTCAGACCAATATTCTGGCTCTCAATGCGGCTGTTGAAGCGGCGCGTGCTGGCGAACAGGGGCGGGGATTTGCTGTTGTGGCAAGCGAAGTGAGAAGCCTTGCGCAGAGAAGCGCTCAGGCTGCAAAAGAAATAGAAGGTTTAATTGGTGAATCGGTAGAGCGAATTAATGCAGGGTCAGATCTGGTAGAACAGGCGGGGACTACCATGCATGACATTGTGACCAAAGTCGCTAATGTTACCGAAATACTGAATGAAATTA
This sequence comes from Rahnella sp. NRRL B-41462, assembly GCF_003263525.1. Lineage (NCBI taxonomy): Bacteria > Pseudomonadati > Pseudomonadota > Gammaproteobacteria > Enterobacterales > Yersiniaceae > Rahnella > Rahnella sp. NRRL B-41462. The sequence goes on from NZ_JYDF01000005.1 coordinate 115,236, forward strand.
CTCAGGCATCGGATGAACAGAACAGGGGAATATCTCAGGTAGGGCAGGCAATAGTGGAAATGGACAGCGTGACTCAACAAAATGCGGCCCTGGTGGAAGAGTCTTCTGCTGCCGCCAATGCGCTGCGAGATCAGGCACAAAATCTTGCTGCGTCTGTTTCACGTTTTATTACTGAGTAATCTGATTCTCAAAACAGTCGTGATATTGCGTGCCGTTTGTGCACCACATAGCATGACTGTTTTGTTAAGCCGACCATGTGTGTCATCGGCCAGGTTTTGAGATAAATGCAATTCCCATCCGTAACCCTACTTCTTCACAATGCCCGCAATATCATTGGTGTTCATCAGATGATAATCGCCATTCATGTCGGTGTAGCTGGTCATGCCGGTATTGCGGTCACGATCCGGTTCGCCGTGGGCGAAAAACTGGTCGCCGGATTTGGTGTTAATCACATAATCGCTGGCGCAGCCAGTTAACGACAGAGCCAGAACCACAGCCGTCAGGCAGGATAATTTCTTCATTGTTCAGTAGTTTCCCGTTGCAATCATCTGCCCATATTACAAAACAACCCGCCGCAAGAAGCAAAGAATAAAAATGTCACCCGGCGTAAGCGTGCGTGCAAAACCGTGCTTGTGCACCAGCGCGGTGCGATGTGATCCCGTCGTTGTTTCTGTCAGTTGCCCGTAACGCTCTCCCGTCGCTATCTATACTCACATAACCCGTCACATTCTCAGAGGTTGAGTAACAATGGCAGATATTTTGCTTATGTTTTTTTACCTTTGATGTTTTCACCCCCGGAGATAAGCGGGAAACCCTCAGTCTTAAGGCTTAAGCGTTAAATTTCAGATTTTCTGATTACGACTTCGTGTTGGTGTTTTTGCTACATGCGTTTTCCATAACCCGTTTTGCATAAACTCTGTCCTAAGGATCATGATGATGTCGATGAAATTTATTAAAAGTCCTCTTTCTTTGTTGCTGGCAGGCTGTCTGGTCACTGCGTTTACCGCGCGTGCGGATATCGTGATTGGCGTCGCTGGCCCGTTCACCGGCCCGAATGCCACCTATGGCGATCAGTACTGGCATGGTGCCACCCAGGCCGCTGAAGACATTAATGCCGCTGGCGGAATCAACGGCGAGAAAATCAAACTGGTGCAGGGCGATGATGCCTGCGAACCGAAACAGGCCGTTGCGGTCGCTAACCGTCTTGTTGATCAGGATAAAGTGCAGGCGGTGGTCGGGCATTTTTGTTCATCTTCTACCATGCCCGCATCTGAGGTTTACAACGATGCCGGCATTATCGCCATCACGCCGGGATCCACTAACCCGCAAATCACCGAACGCGGCATGAGTGATATGTTCCGCATGTGCGGACGTGACGACCAGCAGGGGCAGGTTGCCAGTGATTACATCATCGACAAGCTGAAAGCCAAAAAAGTGGTCATCATCCACGACAAGGACACTTACGGGCAGGGGCTGGCGGATGCCACCAAAGCGGCGCTTAACAAGCGTGGCGTGAAAGAAGTGATGTATGAAGGGTTATCGCGCGGCGAAAAAGACTTCAACGCGCTGGTCACCAAAATCAGTGCGCAGAAACCGGACGTGGTGTTCTTCGGCGGTTGCCATCCTGAAGCCGGTCCGCTGGTACGCCAGATGCGTGAGCAGGGCGTGCAGGCCACGTTCTTCTCCGGCGACTGTATCGTCAACGAAGAAATGGTCACCGCCGCAGGCGGCCCGCAATATACCAACGGGATTCTGATGACCTTCGGCAAAGACCCGCGTCTGATCCCGGAAGGCAAAGTCGTTATCGATAAATTCCGCGCCAGCAAGTTCGAGCCGGAAGGCTACACCCTCTATTCCTACGCCTCCGTGCAGGCGATCGCCGCCGCCTTCAAAGCCACCGGCGGCAGCGATTCCGCCAAAGCCAGCGCCTGGCTTAAAGCCAACAGCGTCGATACTGTCATGGGCAAAAAAGCCTGGGACAGTAAAGGCGACCTGAAAGTCTCTGATTACGTGGTTTATAAATGGGACGACAAAGGCAAATATCAGGAAGTTAAGGAATAAAGCACTCTTATTTGCCATTTTGAACCCGGGCAGTGCTCACTCTTTATGAAAGAACTGGCTCACGTACTTAATGTACGCTCCGGCTCTTGTGCGCTGGCCGGGTCCAAACTGGCTGCAACGATAACGCTTTATTAGCTTTAATGAATGCGCCCTTAGCCAGGCGCGGTCACAAAAAGAGACTGCGTATTTATGGATTCATTCTTCCTGCAACAACTGTTTAATGGCATTACGCTCGGTGCTGTCTACGGTCTCATTGCCATCGGCTACACCATGGTTTACGGCATTATCGGCATGATCAACTTTGCGCACGGCGAAGTGTATATGATTTCGGCTTACCTCTGTGCCATCGCGCTGGCGCTGCTTTCCTTCTTCGGGCTTCACTCTTTTCCGCTACTGATCCTGGGCACGCTGGTGTTCACCATCGTGGTCACCGGCGTGTATGGCTGGGCGATTGAACGCATTGCCTATAAGCCGCTGCGTAATTCGACCCGTCTTGCACCGCTGATTTCTGCTATCGGCATGTCACTTATCTTACAAAATTACGCGCAAATCAGTCAGGGGCCGCGACAGCAGGGCATTCCGACCATGCTGGATGGCGCATTCCGTTTTCATATCGGCGAAAGTTTTGTCCAGATGACCTACACCAAAATTTTCATTCTGGTGGCGTCGCTGGCTGGCATGCTGGTTTTATCGTGGATTATCAGTAATACCAAACTTGGTCGTATGTGTCGTGCGGTGCAGCAGGACAGAAAAATGGCTTCCATTTTGGGTATTAACACTGACCGCATTATCTCGCTGGTCTTCATGATTGGCGCAGCGATGGCCGGACTGGCCGGGGTTCTGGTGACCATGAACTACGGCACGTTTGATTTCTACGCCGGTTTCATCATCGGCATCAAAGCTTTTACTGCGGCGGTGCTCGGCGGCATTGGTTCATTACCCGGCGCGATGCTGGGCGGGCTGATCCTGGGGATTGCCGAAGCGCAGTTCTCGGGCATGGTGAATTCCGATTACAAAGATGTGTTCTCCTTTGGATTGCTGGTGGTGATCCTCATTTTCCGCCCTCAGGGCCTGCTGGGCCGTCCGGTCGTGACGAAAGTGTGAGGGAAATAAAATGATGTCACAAACTGCTGTGAACAGCGGATTTTCATTTAAACGCTGTCTGCTGGATGCCATTTTTGCCGGGCTGGTGGCGCTGATTATTTTCGGGCCGGTGGTCGGCGTGGTGCTCGATGGTTACAGTTTTAACTTTCATAGCCAGAGGCTGGTCTGGATCATTGCTGCGGTGATGACGGGCCGCTTCCTGCTCAGTGCATTTTTAGAAACCACAGCCGGGCAGAAAATGCGTGCGCGTTTCGAGTCCGACAGCGCGGGCGTCTATGTCCGGTCGCCGGATTATAAAAGTCATCTGCGCTGGGTTATTCCGCTGCTGATTGTGCTGGCCATTTTCTTCCCGTTCGTCGCCACCAAATACATTCTGACGGTCGCCATTCTGGGACTGATTTATGTGTTGCTCGGCCTCGGGCTGAATATCGTGGTCGGACTGGCCGGTTTGCTCGATCTGGGGTATGTGGCGTTTTACGCCATCGGGGCTTACGGGCTGGCGCTGGGGTATCAGTATCTCGGCCTCGGCTTCTGGTCGATGCTGCCGCTGGCGGCGGTGATGGCCGCGCTGGCGGGTGCGTTGCTGGGTTTCCCGGTGCTGCGTATGCACGGCGACTATCTGGCGATCGTGACGTTAGGTTTCGGTGAAATCATCCGGCTGGTGCTGACCAACTGGTTGTCGTTTACCGGCGGTCCGAACGGTGTTTCCGCGCCTCCGCCCACCTTTTTCGGGCTGGAATTTGGCCGGCGGGCGAAAGAGGGCGGCGTGCCGTTCCACGAGTTTTTCCATCTGACCTATAACCCGAATATGAAATTTATCTTCATCTATGCCGTGCTGGTTCTGGTGGTGTTGCTGGTGTTGTTTATCAAACACCGGCTGACCCGCATGCCGATTGGCCGCGCGTGGGAAGCGCTGCGTGAGGATGAGATTGCCT